>JBJOLO010000431.1:0-6096 GCA_046045565.1 Planctomycetota bacterium
CGCAAACGCTTTTATTGCCTGCCCGAACGTTTTGTAGACGACGGAGTGGTAGGGTGAGTCAGCCGGCAATTGAGCTGCGAGCCGGCGATACGCGCGACCCATATTGTGATAGGGGATCGCGGGAAACAGATGATGCAGCGCGTGAAAACGCAGGCCGAGCGGGCAAATGATTTCGGTGAAAACCGGATCGCCCACAATATCGACGGAATCGAGAAGCTGCTCCGTGTGGCTCAGCGTCTCACCGATACTCTGATAACGATGCGCGACCAGCGTACGCAGGTGATTCAAAGTCAGGATCCCCACGGCGATCGCATACATTTGCAGCGGACGCCACGCCAAGCCCCAAGTCACAGCGGGGAACCGTGCGGCGACCTCCGGAATGCGACTGGCTGCCCACGGCATCACGAACGATACCACCATCATGATCCAGATCCGCAAACTGCAGGCGGCATCAACCAGTGCCCACAGCTTCAGATTGTCATCCGGACGCAATTCGCGGCGGTGCCGGAGGTTGATCGCATTCGACGACATTCGCTCCAAGACCCACAGCCGAAGCTTCGGGTGCAGGAACGAGACCGGAACCACCAGCAGGAATCGAATCGCGAAATAAATCGGCAACAGGAACGGCTGGGCCAGAAATGCGACGACGCGGTACCACGGGCCATGCCCCAAAGGCAGATACTCCGCGTCCTGGTTTGTGCCATACGTCCGCGTATTGTGATGCTCGACATGCACCTCGTACAGGAACGACGGGGTCAGCATCGGAATTCCGGCCAGCAAATTCCAGCCGACCTTGAATGCCGTCATCTCCCGGCGTCGAAAATGCACGATCTCGTGCATGAAGATGGCAACCCGGTAGAGTGCCGAGATGGCCACCAGGAATCCGAGGATCTGGGGGACCGATAGCGCCGGGGCACTCATGTAAACCGACGCCGCCACGTAGCCGATCGTGAGACTGACTAGAAAATCAGTCCAGTAAATCCACGGCTTCGGTTCAAACAAGTCCGTTACGATCGCGCGAGCCTGTCCCGGCGAAAATACCGCAGTGGTGTTCGTTCCCATCGCAGCAAACCTGACAAATCGGGATTGATTGGAAGAAACGGCATACTTGTTACCTTATCGGTGGCAAACCAGACGCGCGTTAAGCGCCGCGGAAGAATGGTTGAAATGGGGTACTTTGGGCAGACTTCTCTCACAGCCCCGTCCAACCGAACCGGAAATCGAACCGCAACACCCGACTCCGGGCACACCCAAAACCGTTCGCAATTCGACGGGACGACACCGACGCGACCCGCAAATGGGTCTCATCTCCCGCGAACTTAGGCGACGCACGAACTTCGAAGCCCCGCAGACTCAGGCACCCCGCAAACTCAGACGCCGAACCAATTGCGACTCGTGGCGAACGCCGACGATTGGCAAGCTTTAACGTCTGGAAAACTTGGATACGGGGCAGACCTTGATGCCTCGCAACCTGCGATGCCTCTCAACCTGTGATGCCCGGCAAACGTTGGCATCCGGTACGTCACATCAACCGAGCAAATCGGGGCCGCGGGGCTGGTCGAGTTGAGCGTCTTGGCTTGGCACATCGGAATTTACGGCTCGCCCGTTACGCCAAGCGGGCTCACGCCGTCGTCGGTCGGGGAGCTCGGCTCTGCACGGCAACTTCGCCGCGTGATCGCAGCGAGCTTACCCGTTGGCCAACAACCCATGGCGGTCACACAAAGGGACGACACTAGGCAGCGGTGCCAACGAGCCGCCACATGTTTTGGAAACCGGCGACCAATCGTTTGGCGAAGGTCAGACGTTCAGAACGGTCGAATTGAATGTATTCGGACCAAACGCATTCGCCGTCAATGCGGTAGATGAACTTGGAACCAAACGGCGTTTCGATGATGGACTTGGTGACCATTTTGCCCTCCGGCAAAACGAGTTGTCACACCTCCTGCGAAATGTATTAGCGCTTCCTACTTCGACAGCGTCGTCGCACCCCATGCATCGACAGAATACGCGGCGCACCATCAAGATTTTGATCAGAGGCCGGTTGGCCGGATCAGCGAACGGTCGAGGCTGATTCGGGATTTGCCATCGGCAACAATTAGATGGCCGCTATTTACCCGTGACTTCGACTTGCACATTGCCGGTGGACGCTTTGTCGAGAAACAGCGCCCGTTTCCCTTGCGTGCCTTGGTGGATCGCCGCGGCCGTGCCGATGCCGGAAGCCGGCAGTTCCGCGAAGGCCTCGCCCACGTCGTCGACCTTGAAACAAAGATGATGCAATCCCGAACCATGCTCGTCCAACCAGCGCTTCAACGGATGGTCGGGCGTGAGCGGTTCCACCAATTGCAGGTGAGTGTTTCCCAGATCCAGGTGCGTGAGCCGGACCGTTCCGCCATTCACCACCTCGCTGTAAAGCAACGGCAAGCCAACTCGATCCCGCCAGATCGCAAGGGCCGCATCGGTGTCAGGTACAACGATGGCGACGTGATCGAGTCCTCGATACGGAACGTTCATTTTCAATCGCTCTGGTTTAGTGAGGCCGATCAACGACGAATTCGGCGAGTCGCAACAGGACCGCTCGCGACCCGGAGTTCGGCAGGCGTTCGATAATCTCCGCGGCGGAAGCAGCATAGTGTCTGGCTGTTTGCCGAGCCGATTCCGCAGCACCGGTGGAATCCAATAACTGACGGACCGCATCACGCCGGACCGCTAACTCGGCTCGCACAGCCGAATCCAGCGTGGTCGAGGGTCGTTTCGGATGCGACTCGACCGAGGCGTCGAGACCCTCGACTGGCGAAGACAGCCAGGCGAGCAGTTCCTTGCGTCGCGTTTCCGGCACCGCGGCAAGCGCCCGCAATAACGGCAGCGTCGGCTTCTGCTGCTGCAAATCGGTGCCGAGCGACTTCCCGACAACAGACTCGTCGCCGACGACATCGAGCAAATCGTCCGCAATTTGAAACGCAATCCCCAGCAATCGGCCGTACTCGGCAAGCTCATGTTCCCGCTCGCGCGTCGCGCCGGCAAAGTGAGCCCCTAACCGGCAGCTCACCTCGCACAGGGCCGCCGTTTTCGACTCAATGATTTCCAGGTACTCCGACTCCGCAAGATCCCAGGTGCCGCGACGGAACTTCTGACGCATTTCCCCTTCGCAGACCCGATTGGTCGCTTGTCCGATCCACTGACACGCCACCGTGCTGCCCAAGGTGCTGGCCAGGTAGAATGCGTGGCTGAACAGGAAGTCACCCAGCAGTACACTCGCTTGATTGTCCCAACGGGCTCGCGCCGTAGCCAAATGCCGTCGGGTGTCGGCTTCGTCGATGACGTCGTCATGAATGAGCGTCGCGGTGTGAATCATCTCCACGACGGTGCCCAATACCACATGATCGGGCCCCACATTCCCGACGCTGTCCGCGGCCAGCAGCACCAGTGCAGGACGTAAGCGCTTGCCGCCTAACTGCCCCGAGTACCGGACGAGTTCATCCACTTCCGGACAGCGACTCGTTAGTTCCGCCCGCAAGCGCTGCTCCACCGCAGCCAACGCGGGCGCAATCCCCGACCAAAGCGTTCCGCGTAAAGACTCATCCAAAGATCCCGGTTCGATGGTCGTGCTCATAATGTTCGAATCCTAAGACCTCGCGGCATGTCATTCACCTTCGGATGCCTTACCGGCATGGTTACGGCGAAAATGGCCGCTTTTTCCACCACACTTTTCTTCCAAACAAACCCGTTCGATGGTCATCTCCCGGTCCATCGACTTGCACATGTCATAGATGGTCAGCGCGGCAGCCGTGACGGCCGTTAACGCTTCCATCTCCACTCCCGTGCGGGCAGTCACCCGGGCGATCGATTCGATTCGAACCGATGTAGAGTCGGGAAATTGAAAATCGATCGCCAACGAATCCAGCGGAATAGGATGACAAAGCGGTATGAGGTCGCTGGTTCGCTTCCCGGCCATGATGCCAGCCAAGCGGGCGACTTCCAGCACGTCTCCCTTCGCAACGTCCCGATCGCGGATCCGATGCAACGTCGCGGCTTGCATGCGGACCATGGCCGAGGCCCTGGCCATGCGGTCGGTAGCCGGTTTCGCACCGACATCAACCATTCGGCTGGCACCTTGGTCATCAAAATGAGTCAACCTTCGATCAGGTTCCGACATACTTTCAATCGCTCCCATTGGTTTTGAGCGATTGTAGATCGTCGCCCGCAGGTCGGGGAGGAGTGCCCCGGCTACGTCTGGTTCTTACCGCATCCGGTCGAGCAGCGCAACCGGCATTCGCGCAGAGCAACCGGAAGCGAGATGACCGCTGAGGCTGGGAAGCGTGCTTTTCCAGGACAAAAACGGACGAAAATCCGCGAAAGAGGGCCGATCCCCGCGGCAGTTCGCAGCAAGGCGAGGCAGAGCGGGGCCGCACGGGACGCCTGGGAAAGAATGGGCAGGGTACCGAGACCGGGATTCCCGGTACCCTTCCGAGGTCGATTCGTTCGACCACCCCATCGCGATATGAAAAACCGTTGCGGGGGTCTACCGCAACGGGTTATGCATTCATCGGCGTCAAGCTTTTTATTGAGAACGTGTCTGACACTCGTTAACTCGGAGGTCCATTCCGCCAAGCAATTGCCTGGCGGCGCCGAGTCTGTCTCGAGGGTTAAACCAATTCCTTCTTCGCACCAATCAGCGTTCGGAGTCGTTCTGCCAAAAGCTTGGCGTCGAACGGCTTCTTGAACGTTTCGTTGATGCTCGAACGATCGAAACTCATCGGGCTACCGTCATCGGGCAGCAACGCGATCAGAATTGTCTCCGCAAAATCGGGATTCTTGCGAAGGTTCTGACAAATCTGCAGGGCTTCGACCTTCCCAATCGAGAAATCGCAAATAATGCAATCTGGGTGGAAGCTCTCGGCTTGAATTCCCGCCTCAAATCCGCTGGCAGCAACAGCCACCTTGAAGGATTTTTCGACAGGCAGTTCACGTCGGAGGTTCTCAATCAGCACCTGATCCTGAGCCACAATCAGCACTTTCGCCATTGCCTCGTCTTCGAGGTCGCCCAACGGCATGCCATGCTCTTTGAGGAACTTGATCAGATATTCACGCGGGATGCGTCGGTCCTGGGAACCGGGGATCCGGTAACCTTTCAAGCGGCCGGAATCAAACCACTTGCTGACCGTACGCGGGGCTACCTTACAGATCTTCGCGACCTGTCCAGTTGTGAAGACCTTCATCGCAGGCTCTCCATTACTCATTCATTGAGTTTTCAAGGCCGGCCACCGTAGTGGCTGGCTGACTGCCCCTTGCTTGTGCGACCGACGCTCGTTCCTTCTCGGCGGCTGTGGGCTCAATCTCGGTCGTACACAAACATCTGGGTCGGGGACGTTACATTGCTTCTTTGGTGGGCGTTGGTTCAGTTCCCTCTGATCCGCGGCTTACACCCTTCATCGGCAAGGCAAGCGCCGGAAGTCGGCAAAAATCCGCAGGATGGAGAATTTCGTTTTCTCGCATCCGAACGACAAAACCGGCTTCTTCGGCGTTTGTACCCGGCGAGGTACAAACCTTGTGGGTGGAGGGAGACGCATACGCAGACCGGACGCAACAGAAGTCGCGTACAGCCACGAAGGGCGCAGAAGCACCCCGGCATGAATTTCCCCCCGGAATAACACGCTTCACCGTCCGTCCCACCACGGCTACCTAAGACAATGCCTAGGCAGGTCGTAATGGAATTGACATGCGAGCGCATGCCATCCGAAAGGTTATTTCGATTCTGCCTGGGTGCAGACTTTAGAAAGTTTCGCGAGTCGTATCAGCAATCGGGGTGAAAAGGATACGCGCAGACGTATCAACTTTGCCGTTCGGAACGGCTATACGGCGAAAAGGAGACTTGGGATTTAGCCTGAAAATCAGCCTGAAAAGGCAGTTTCAGGCAAAGAGGCCCGAGCAAACCATCACAAACAAGCGGCTCAGGGAAAGGGGCCTGCCAGGAACTGCCAGGGACAGGGCAGGGACAGGGCAGAAACAAAACACCGGGCGGACCAACCTGGCACCGACCTGACCGGCTATGCCGCCTCGTCGTCCCGCTCAACGCCATCCGCCCCCCGATCACCCGCC
>JBJOLO010000507.1:0-11221 GCA_046045565.1 Planctomycetota bacterium
GAAATGCGGGTTGCGTGTTGAAACGCCGGGGCTTTTGCGAGTGGAGAGCGAAGCTGAGTGGGCGGGGTTTGGGGCTTGTGTTGGGTCAGGGGATGCGGATTGGCCCCTCACCCCCGACCCCACTCCCCCGAGAAAACAGGGGCGAGGGGAGCAAGAGCGTTTCATCATGAGGGAGAGCCAGCCGGTGATACTCGGAATCGAAATTGGCGGAACCAAGTTGCAATTGGGTGTCGGTCGAGGCGACGGTTCTCCGCCCGTGGAAATCGTTCGGCGCGACATTGTGATTGCCAACGGGGCGCAAGGGATTCTCGAGCAGATCCGGGCTGCGGGCTCCGAACTGGCGGCTCGACACGCGATTCAGGCCATCGGCATCGGATTTGGCGGCCCGGTAAACCCACACACGCGTCGCGTCATCAAAAGCCATCAGGTCAGTGGCTGGGATGATTTTCCTTTAGCGGAGTGGTGCGAGCGTCTTTGGGGCGTGCGCACGCTGATTGGCAACGACTGCGACTGCGCAGCCCTTGCCGAGGCGCTCGATGGAGCAGGGCAGGGGAGCCATTGCGTTTTCTACGTTACGGTTGGCACCGGCATCGGAGGCGGCTTGGTGATCGGCGGGCGATTGCATGGTGCAGGCCGGCCGGCCGTCGCCGAAATCGGCCACCTGCGTCCGGGCCCGACGTGCGTTGATGCGGAGGCAACGGTCGAGTCGTTTGCGAGCGGTCCGGGCCTGGCGCATCACGCAGTGCGACATCTTCGCAAGGTTTTGGAAACCCCGGCCGCTTTGGAATCGGAAACAAAGCTGCGGCGAGAAGCGGCCGCGTTGCTTCAGGATGGCGAAGATCGCGTGACCGCGAAAAGGCTGGCCGACTTTGCCGACGCGGGAAACAAACTGGCCCAGCAGTTATTGGACGAGGCACTTCAAGTCCTTGGTTGGGGCATCGCCCAAGTCATTACGCTCGTCGCTCCCCAAACCATCGTTGTCGGCGGTGGAGTATCACTGATGGGGGAACCCCGCTTCTATACGCCCTTGCGGCGACATGTAGACCGCTACGTGTTCCCGCCGCTCCGCAACTCGTACCAGATCATTCCGCCAGCCTTCGGCGAGAGCGTCGTGGTTCAAGGGGCTATCCGACTTCCCTCGCAGCAAGGGTGACGACGCGCCCCGCAGCGAAGCTCGCCTGCGTGCAAATCGAGTACGACCGGATCGTGCGATCACGTCCGCGAATGCTGCGGTGCGGCAAGACGTCTACTTCGCCGATCGGCGCTGGATGACTTCCGGCAATGGATATTCGATGATCGGCAGATTCAACGGCCCGAGTTCCCGCAATCGTTTCCAACCTCGGGTGACCAGTTGCTCGCGCGTGCGCACAAAGTCTGCATCAAGCTGTCGCTTGTCGAACGGCCCATCGACGGCGACCGGTTCGAATTCAGCATCCACGATGAATTGGGCGAGAGCCGGATTGCAGAGGATATGTCGTTCGGGGACGGTGTGCAGGGTTTCCGGATCGACCATGCCAATGACGTAGCGCAAATACAGATCGCTCTCGACGATCTCCTCCACATCCTGACCGCAAATATCGCACAGGTAACCTTGTTCGCAGCGAGCCATTTCGAGATCTTTTTCCGCGATCGTGCGCGGTCGGAGTTGTGTTACAGATTCAGGACGTCAGCCATGCCGTAGATTCCGGGCGACTTCCCGGCGACAAACTTCGCAGCCGTGAGCGCGCCGATGGCGTAGCAGTCGCGATTCGAAGCCTTCACCGTGAGTTCGATCGTTTCGCCCATCATACCGAAAACGATGGTGTGCTCGCCCGGATTATCCCCTGTCCGGACCGCATGGTATCCGATCTCGTTATGAGGCCGCTTGCCGGGACGTCCGGATCGACCGTGGACATGTTGGATCCCGGGTCCCAATTCCCCGGCGATAATCTCGCCGAACCGCAGTGCCGTGCCGCTGGGCGCATCCTCTTTCATCCGGTGGTGACGCTCGATGATCTCCACATCGGCGCCGTGCGGGTATTCGCGCAACGATTTCGCGGCAAGGCCGGCGAGTTTCATCGTGAGATTCACCGCCAAACTCATGCTTGGTGACCAGACCATCGGAATCTTCGAACCAAACTCGCGAATGGCTGTCTTCTCTTCCCCTTCGAAACCGGTGGTGGCGACCACGAGCGGAATCTTGCGTTGAGCACAGCGTTTGGCGATATCGAGGGCCGCGTGCGGAACCGAAAAATCGATGACGACGTCCACCTCGGCAGGCAATTCCGACGTGAGCGGCACGCCCAGATGCCGGACACCGGCCAGGATTCCCGCATCCTGACCGAGATCGGGATGGGATGCGGCATCGACCGCACCCACAATGTGCAAATCCGGATCGATGCTGCCCAGCGCGACGAGCCGCCGCCCCATTCGTCCCGCCGCACCGTGAATTACTAACTTCAGCTTGCCCATCCGAAAATCCCCTTCATCCCAGTTATGAGTATAGCCGGATCGCCTTGACGATTTCGTCCAAGTCGTTGGAAACCGCCACTGCCCGGTTGGCAAACGACGCTCGACGGACGCCTCGGCTACCCAGCACCTTGTTGAATTGATCCTGATCCGTTGTGTGATAAGCCACGGTGGCGGTGGGATCCTTGAGTTGGTGGCCGGTCAACACGCAAACCACTCGATCGCTTCGCGCGATCACTCCTTCATCGCGAAGCAGGCGAGCCCCCGCGACACTTGCGGCACTCGCCGGTTCACAGCCAATGCCGCCCGCCGCGACCTTGGCCTTCGCATCGAGGATCTCCTGATCGCTGACGTGGCGGACTACACCTTGGCAGAACTCCAGCGCTCGTAAGCACTTCTTCAGGTTTACCGGCCGATTGATTTCGATCGCACTGGCGATCGTCGACGCTTTGCGATGCTCCTCATCCAGCTCATGGTAGTATTTCTCGATGGGCCCTTCATCGACGTTCCCCTGGTTCCAACGAACGCCCCGTCGCTGGAAAAGTTCGCTCAAGGTATCGGCACCCGAGGCGTTGATCACAGCCAATCGCGGCGCGCGGGGAATCAGCCCCAGTTCCGCGAGTTCGATGAATGCCTTGCCGAACGCGCTGGAGTTCCCCAGGTTTCCGCCCGGCACCACAATCCAGTCAGGCACCTCCCACCGCAAGGCCTCCAGGACGCGGAACATAATGGTCTTTTGGCCCTCGAGTCGAAACGGATTCACACTGTTGACCAGGTAGATGCCGAGTTCCTTCGAGACCTCTTTGACGCGTGCCATGGCATCGTCGAAGTCGCCGGCAATCTGGACGGTCAAGGCTCCGTAATCAAGGGCCTGGGATAGCTTGCCGTAGGAAATCTTTCCCGAGCCGATGAAGATAATGCCTTTCATCTGACGGGTGACGGCACAGTACATCGCCAGAGAGGCACTGGTGTTGCCGGTCGACGCGCAGGCAGCCCGGGTTGCCCCCACCATGCGGGCATGCGTGAACGCCGCCGTCATGCCGTTGTCTTTGAAGCTTCCCGACGGATTCATCCCCTCGTATTGCAGGTACAGGCGGCCGGGATCCATGCCCACGTAGGTTGCCACCGCATCAGCCGGCTGCAGCCAGGTTTGGCCCTCGCCGACCGAAACCACTTCGTCGGCCGCCGCGAAGGGAAGCAACTCCCGAAACCGCCAAACGCCGCTGAAACGGTGCAACTCGTGGCGGTGCGACCACATACGCTCAAAGTCGCGCAGGGCTCCGGGGGGCCGCAATCGGTTCCAATCGTAGGCAATATCGAGCAGATCGCCGCATTTTCCGCAGGCAACCAATGTGTCCCGCAGGTCAAATGTCGCCCCGCAGCGCGGCGAAATGCACTTTTGAAAGGCGACGTCAGATTGTTTCACTGGACTTAACTATCGATGAGCACATGGTTTGAACCGTGATAGAACTCGCGGCGTAGTCTAGTGAACCCGTTCGGGCCGAGCAAGGCGAATGCGTCCTCGCGTTTGACAGTCCCTGCCGGGGCCCTTAGAATGGACAGGCTTGAATCGACAGAAGGGAAGCTGGACGACCATTATCAGGCCTAAAACCGGGTTTTTTGGGGCATTTTTGAGGCAGCAATGAAGAAAAGCGAATCCCGACCCTACAAGCAGCTTCTGATCCAACTGCGAGCACGCCTGCGAGGTGACGTCAGTGCTCTGGCCGACGCGGCACTCAACAAAACGCGTAGCGAAGCCAGCGGCGACCTTTCGAGCATGCCAATTCATCCGGCCGATGTTGGAAGCGATAACTTCGAACAGGAATTCACTTTAAGCCTGATGGAAAACGAAGAGGAAACGCTCGAGCAAATCGACGGTGCACTCGAACGCATTGAAGATGGCGTCTACGGACTCTGCGTGGAATGTGACGGGAAGATCCTGAAAGCACGCCTGCAAGCCATTCCTTATACGCCTTACTGCGTTCGCTGCGCTTCCAAACTTCAAGGCAACCGCACCAGCCACTAACCACCCCTCGACCAGGGGTGCGACTCCGCTCTTGATACACCTCACGATTTAGCCCCGTCGCCAACGCGATCGGGGCTTTTCTGCGTATCGATCGTCGCCGCCCCCCCGACGATTTTGGCTCGCGAACCACCGAATTCTCCCTGCATTCGGGCATCGATATCCGGGCTCGCACACGCGCTCGGCACGCTTGCGTCAACTTGATTGACAAAGTGGGAGACTTTGATACATTGTTGCCACTCATTAACGCACACGAGGGATAGACTTTTAACGGGAAACCGGCTCCGAGCAGTCGCTGAAAGATTCAGCTATGCGAGTCAGCTCTGCGAGTCCGATGGATCACTGGTGCTTCCGTAGGAATTGGATGACCCAACATGAAGTTATCTCGCACCGTTTCGTACGCTGTACAGGCAACACTGCAACTCGCGAAGAACGAATCTTCTGAGCCCGTTCCGTGCAGCCAACTCGCGTCCACCGGCAACATGCCGGAGCGTTTCCTGCTGCAGATCCTGCGGAACTTGGTCACCCACGGAATTCTCCGTTCGACTCGTGGAGTGGACGGCGGGTACTCGCTTCGCCGTCCGGCCGACGACGTTTCGCTGCTCGATGTCATCGAAGCGATCGAAGGGCCCCTCGACGGCCACGCTGTTTCGATCGACGGGTTTCCCGAAGAAGCACAGACCAAGCTGCACGATGCTTTAAAAGAGGTAACTGCCTCGTCGCGCCGGCAACTGGAGGCAATCAAGCTTTCCCAGCTGTTAGTCGCTCCCGCCCCGCTTCAAATCGCCGCTTCGCAGCAGTAGGGGCGGTACCAATCCTCAAGCCGGGATTGAGCAAGCTGCGAATGGAAACAGACTGGGCGGACCGAACGGGCGAGTCGCCGTTGGCAACCATGTCTGCTCAATCGATACGCAAATCGACTGCGTTGCTTGGTAGTGGTCATCAACCAACCGTGCTAATAACACCTCGATTTGATTGATGGCGCGACCTTTCCACGAACAGCAGATCACCGGCAAATAGAATGGGCCCCCATGACAAGGTCAGATCGCGAACTGGACGAGCGCTTGCAAATCGCCGTCAAACTGGCGGAGCAAGCCGGTCAGGGAACGCTAAAACACTTTCAGCAACCACGTCTTGCCGTGGAGCGGAAGTCGGACAATTCGCCCGTGACCATTGCCGATCAGGAAGCGGAGAAGTTTCTGCGTGCTGAATTGCTGCGAGCTTTTCCCGACGATAGTTTCATCGGTGAGGAGTATGGCGAGGTCGGGGGTTCATCCGGATACTGCTGGGTTGCCGATCCGATCGATGGCACGAAGTCCTTTATCAGCGGAGTTCCGCTTTACAGCACGCTGCTTGGCTTGCTGTTTGAGGGCGAGAGCATTGCGGGCGTCATTGTGCTGCCGGCGTTGGAGGAGTGTGTTTACGCAGCGCGGGGAAGGGGGGCATGGTTTCGCAAAGGAACCACGGTGGCCAAGGCACAGGTTTCGCATCGCACCTCGCTTCGCGATGCAATCTTCGTGACGTCACAGGTCGACTCGTTCGCGCGACGGAACGCGGCCGGCGCGTTTCAGGCCTTGCAGGAACGAGCCTATGTCACGCGCACTTGGGGCGACGGCTATGGATACGCGCTCATCGCCACCGGTCGAGCCGACGTCATGGTGGATCCCGCCATGAACTTGTGGGACGCCGCCGCCATCCTTCCCGTCATTGAGGAGGCCGGCGGCCGTTTTACCGACTGGCAAGGGAATCGCAGTATTCGCTCCGGGGAAGGCCTGGCAACCACTCCCAGTTTGCTCGACGAGATCCTCCAGATCACTCGGTCTTATCCAAAGCCTTCTTGACGATCTGGTCCAATTCTTCGAGGCCACGGTCGCGGTGCACCTCGTAGTGTCCGGAGTGGTATTCCACCACCCGCCCGCTGCGATCGATCACCACAAACAACGGCAAGCGGTTTCCCGCGACGCGCGGATCGCCCAATTGCTTCAACATGGCACCGTCGTCAAATAGGATCGGGTAGGTGAGGTTCATGAAATTGACTAGCTTTTGCGCCGCGATGGAAACCGATCGCCGTGCGGACGCATCCGCCCATCGCGGATCGACCGCCACCCCATACACACGGGCACCCGCATCCTTGTGTCGGCGGTACAGAAAATCGACGTAGCCAACTTGTCCGTAGGGCTCCACCAGCGGCTGGTCCTTGTAATCCCAGAAATGCAGCACCACGACTTGCCCCTGAGTGAACTCCCTCGCGATCTCCTTCCCTGCAGCGTCTACCAATCCCTGCAGCCCCTGCATTTTCCCCACGGCTTTCTCGCGCATCGTCGCGGCACTGCCGGCACGTCCGCGTTCCAGCCGCAACTCTTGATCGATGGATTCGACAAGCGAGCCGAGCACTGCGTGCTTCTGCCAGGAGATCAGTGTCGGCATCCGCTCCTTCAACAGCGACAATTGCTTCGGCGTCCAGCGCCCGTCGGTCAGATTCGGCTCGCGTCCGATCGTCTGTTTGAGATCCAAGATCGCCTCAACACCCCGCTGCAGCTTGTCTCGTTCGGCTGCATCCGAGAGATCGATCTCGTCGGCGAGCTCGTAACGCAGTTCGTGCTCTTCGCCCTGGCCGACAAAAATCGAACTGGAAGAACGTTTTACAACTCGGGTTTGGACATCCACCCACAATCTGCGGCGCACCCCGTAGTTATTGCCCGCCTCGATGCGAGCCGTGGGCTTGCCGTCTACCATCTCGATACCGACGACCTTGTATTCCAGCTTCCCTTCCATCCACTTGCCGTTCGCTTCGAGAGGACAGTCGCTGCCGAGAACCGGCAACGGCAGGGGAATCAATGCATTGCCACCCGGACGCTCCAACAGCATCGATAGCGGCGGCGTTTCTCCGATGCGTCCCATCGGGTCGAGCATGAAGTTGCCGATGTGATCCGGCCACGCGAGACTGCCGCGACCGCGTTCCTCAAGCATCCAGAAAAAACTCTGATCGTCGCCCGAAATTCGAGGCACCACGGTCATCTCAAACTTCTTCGGCTGCTCATCTTCGGCCGGTTGCCGCGCTGTGAGCACACCTTGGAACTTGTAGGCAGATGAGGCAGGAGCAGTAACAGCGGCCAAGGAGAGCACGACAGCAAAGGCGGTCGACATAGGCGGGACTTTCTGAGGTAGGGATAGCACTGCCAAAATCAGCAGCGGGGAACACCGGCGGGGTAACCGGACGCTAGGTTACGCGAAATGCCTCGAACAGGCAAACACCCTCCGAAGAAGTCGCGTCGGTCTGCAGGCGCCGACGTGGCTTGGAGATCAAGCGGGCAAGGAAAGGCCCTGCGTTCTCCCTGGCGATGGATGCTTAAGCAAAGACCTTCAGCATCCAGTAGAAAACCCCACCCATCGTGGCTGTGGAAGGCAAGGTAAAGATCCAGGCCAGCACGATTTTTTCGCCGATCCCCCAACTGACGCTCGATTTCCCACGCGTCGCTCCCAATCCCAGAATCGATCCGGTGATGGTGTGCGTCGTGGAGGTGGGCACGCCGAGGTAGGCAGCGACGGTAAGCACCAACGAAGCGCTGGTTTCGGCAGCGAAGCCCTCAGGCGGTCCCAATTTCGTCAAGTGGTGCCCCAACGTACGAATGACTTTCCAGCCGCCAATTGCCGTGCCCATCGTGATGGCCAACGCACAGGCAATCTTCACCCAAAACTGCACATGAAACTTGCCGTCCTCCGCGACCGGTTGAAAACCGCCGGCGACCAGCGCCAGCGTGATAATCCCCATCACTTTCTGGGCATCGTTGGTTCCATGCGTAAACGCCATCCAGCCAGCCGATCCGATCTGCAGTTTTCCGAACGTTTGCGTCATCGTGGTGGGACGCCAACGCACGGTCAGCCAGGCAAGCGCAACGTAGAAGAAGTACGCCGTGATGAACCCCATCGCTGGCGCGATCAACAGCGCCAGAATCGTCTTCCCCACATTAGAAACAACCAGCACATTCACTCCGGCCGCCGCAACTCCGGCCCCGATAATTCCGCCGACGAGGCTATGCGAACCGCTGATCGGCATGCCAATCAGCGTCATCCAGGCAGCCCAAACCGATGCACTCACCAATCCGGCGATCACGACGTGTTGTACGCCCCGCTTTTCGGGAAAGAAGTCCTCTCCCGTGTGAATGATTTTGGACATGGTGTCTGCGACTTCATCACCAACCATCGCACCGGCCAAGTTGAGAACACTGGCCAAAATCACCGCCGTAAACGGGGACATCACGCGCGTTGCCACCACCGTAGCAATGGCATTGGCGGAATCATTCCAGCCGTTTACGAAGTCGAAGACCAGGGCCAGTACGACAACCAAGATCACAAGCGTGGAGAGACTTAGCATGCGAACGTCAAATCGTTAGAGAATGAACGGACTCAAAGGTCGGGCCGCCAGCTTATAGGCGAGTTCGTCTAGTTGGACAGGCGCACAACTCATCCGACTCCAGGTCCCGACCTACATGTTCTTCAACACGATGCCGTGGATGATGTTCGCTACGTCGTCACAATAATCGATTGCCTGTTCGACGAGTTCGTACAATTCTTTCCACTTGATGACTTGAAATGCATCGAGCCCGATTTCAAACAATTCCGCGAGCACTCGGTGGTGGATCGTATCGCCCTCTTCCTCCGCTTCGTGGACCGCGATGATCAGATGCTCGATCCGTACGCCGTTGTTGCGGCGTCCACGGTCTTTCATCGATCGCAGCCCCATGACGGCATCCAGCATCAGTCGCGTTGATTTGACCAGAACGGCACATTGCTGACGAAAATCGGGAAGCAGCACGTCGATCTTGTAGAACATGATGCGTTGGCCAATCGCCTCGATCGTATCGACGACGTCGTCGATCTTGGTAATGAGCCGATGAATGTCGTCGCGATCGATCGGCGTGATGTAGGTCTTCTCCAAGCGATCCAGCGTTTCATGCGTGACCTGGTCCCCGGCGTGCTCGGCCTCGCAGACAGCCATCAGCAACTCACGCCCGGCTGTGCCGTTTGTGTGCGAGTACTGCTCCAGCAATTCGGCGGCTCGCAAGGAGTTCTTCGCCGCCCGCTCGAAACAGTCAAAAAACTCAAGGTTCTTCGGAAGCAAGCCAAACATTTCACCTTCTCCATTCCATCAGTCAATGCGGAACCGTGCCGCCTCCTCGGGCCGTAAAGCAGAGTCAACGACCGAGTCCACGAACCGAAAATCAACGGTCACAGCGAGAGCCATGCCCCAAAGTACCTGCAATCGTCGTTCGCGGTTTGTTCGCGAACTCACCTGCCGGACTCGGGGGCCTATCCATGGCAGAACCGGATTGGGGTGCGGGAGCACCCCAACCGGTCCATTTGCGAGCCGTAATCGTGGGCGAAATACGGCTTGCTCGCAAGCCGTCACCCCGAGTTTTTTGCCCCATGAAACGGTCGCTAGTTTTCGGACTGCCCGCCAGATACATGGCGGGCGGCAAGCGGATGGAATGCGATTTCAGGTCGAAGATCGCTGGCTGCGGGCAAAGGAGCCTGCCCCATCGGATCCATCGGCGGTCAGCCCCACCAATTCCAACAACCGTAAGGCATTGGTGGTCGTCGCCACACCGGGGCGGATCGTGTAGTCGAAGGTAATCGGCTGAGGCGACTCCGGACCGTGGATCGTCTCTTGAAAATGCACGCAGTGCAGGATCTTGGCCAACGAACCGTGCTCCGCCAGTTCCAGGTCATGTGTCGTGATCGCCCCGATGGCACGCCGGCCTTGCAGGAACTCCAACACGCGCACCACCGCAATATGCCGCTCACGAGAATTCGTTCCCAACAGAATTTCATCGAGCAAATAGAGCGTCAGCGCCGCGCGCGGATCGTCAGACTCTTTGGCGACATCGAGAACCGTTTTGAGCCGCAGGAGTTCCGCCATGTAAAATGACACTCCATGCGCTAGCGAATCCGTGACGCGAATGCTCGTTGCCAATCGCAGCCTCGGCATCGTGAGTGCGCGCGCGCACACCGGCGCACCGGCCTGTGCCAACACGGCGTTCACGCCCAAAGCACGCAGCAGCGTGCTCTTGCCCGACATGTTCGAACCGGTGACCAACAGTACACTTCCGGGCGGCCCCACCGTCACATCGTTGCGAACGCAACGCTCGTCACGCAACAAGGGGTGTCCGATCTGCTTCGCTTCGATGCGATCACCCTCGTGTCGAACCTCCGGAAACACCCACTCGGGATGATCGTGATGCAACGCTGCCAGAGAGGCCAACGATTCCAACCGCCCCAGTGCCTCAAACCAACCTCGCATCCGTTCACGGTTCGTCCGCTGCCACGCCTCGTACAGCATCAGCACGTGAAAGTCGTACAAGATGAGAAACTGAAGCGGCAGGTAGAGGAAGACAAAAAACAAGGAGGAACGCGGAAAGGTCGCCAGCGTGGTGATTCGCTGCAGGCGACGGAATTGATTTCCTACGCCGCCGCCGACCTCCAGCGTCTCGCTTTGAATCGACTGCAAACCGGGCACGTCGCGGGGCAATGCTTCGATCAAGGAGAACAATGCGAAATACCGACGTACCTGGTCGCCATCATGATGAATCTGCTGAAATAAATCGTGGACCTTGCCCGCAAAGAGAACAAGGATCAATACATTCGACAGCAGTAGGCCGGCGATCGCAATGACTCCGACCTCCACAGTCACCCAGTGCAACGCGAGTGCCGTTACCGCGATCAAGACGAAGAGCGGAAGGAGCCGGACGA
>JBJOLO010000592.1:0-9187 GCA_046045565.1 Planctomycetota bacterium
CTTGTATTCCAGCCGTAGATTGAAGTCATCGTACCTCGCGGCGCTGCGAAGCCACGGGCCGGGCTTGCCGTTACACATCAGCAAACTGTCCTCCACCGACCAGCAGAGACTCGCGTCTCGATCCGCGCCTTCCCAGCCGGTCAAGTCTTTGCCGTTGAAAAGCGGTTGGTAGCCGAGTTCCGTCAGGTAGATGTTGCGAAACTCAAACACACCGCCCTGCGTAACCTCCGCTTGGAATCCGATATAGCCGCGCTCGTTGTCCAACCCTTCAGCCTCCCAGGCCGGCTTGTCATTCATCTCCATTTTCACTCGACGACCCGCCACCGTGACTTTCATCTTGTTCCATTGGCCGTCGAGACAGAGTCCCTGACTGCGAGCGCCCTCGATGCCAATCAGATTCCCTTCGTTGCCCTTCAACAAATTGATCTGATATTTGTCCGGCCATTTTTGACCGTCGCGAGGAAGATCCGAGCGGATGTAGATGCCTGAGTCCCAGGCATCGGCTTTGGTTGTCCGCCACTCCAGTTCGAGGATGAAGTCGCGATAGCGATGGTCGGAACGCACGAACCCGTCCCCGCTTTTCAGCGTGAGCACCCCGTCAGCGACCGTGACTTCGCACCCCGTGACGATCCATCCATCCAGTTGCCCGTTTTGGATCAGCGAGCGACGAAAGCCGGATTCCTCCGCCGCCAAGGAAAGCGATGCAATCAAAAGCAATCCGCAGGTGAACACGGTTCGCGGGAGGAGGATCATGGCGAGTTTCCTGTAGGGTGGAATCGTATCGAGTGCCATCGTATCGCGAGGTAAGCGGGAAAGGGGAACCGTTGGGAAGGAAATCAACTGGCGAATGCGTTGCGCATCTGGTCGACAAACTTGGAGCACTCGACGCGAGGATCGCCGGGCTCTTCATATTCCAACACAATGTAGCCGCGATAATTCACCTCGCGCATGATCTTGGCAAGTTTCGCCATGTCCGTCGGCTGTTTCTTGCCGTCGGGGCCGGAGATGACGACTTTCACCTGCACGTTGATCGCATAGGGGGCGATGCGGGCGAGTTCGCCGTAGATGTCGTCGCTGTGGAAGTTACCGGTGTCGACATTGACGCCAAACCAGGGGCTGTTGACGTCTCGCACGAATCGCAGGAGTCCCTCGGCGGTATCGGTGGGGCCGCCATGGTTCTCGAGGGCCAGGAACACGCCGTGCTGGCCCGCGTAGTCGCAACATTCTTCCATGCCGGCAATCATGCGTTGCAGGGACTCTTCGGCAGGGCCCTCCTTGTCGACGTGCCCTGCGAAAATCCGGATCACGGGTGCGCCCAGGATCTCGGCGTAGTCCACCCAGCGTTTGACGAGCGCGATTTGCTCTTGTCGCTTTGCCGTGTCGCGAATGCCGAAGTCATTTCCCACCGCCGTGCCGGAGATGTCGAGTCCCAATTCGAAGCATTGTTTTTTCACGCCGCGCAGGAATTCGGGGGTTACCGTTTTCGGAAAGTAGTACGAGGTGAGTTCGGTGCCGTCGAGTCCCAGTTTTGCGCAGTCGGCGATAAATTCTGCAAGCGTCATTTTCGGCGCGTTGCCGGTCAGCAGATCTCGATAGCTGTAAGCGGCGAGGCTGAACTTGAATCGCGGGGAGCCGCTTCGCTGGATCGGTTCGATGGCTCGAGCGAATGGTTTGCTTGCTGCGAGAACGGTCGCCGCGCTGGTGGATGCCAGGAACTGCCGACGATCAAGCATGACATGGTCTCCCGGAGGGATGGGGGGCAGAGGAGCGTTGGTCGCTCGGAGTCTCACTGCGGTTGGTGTGTGCGCACACGATGTGCGGGGCTGGCAGGCATCAACGTGCCGGCTGCGGATTATAAGACTGCCGCAGAGCGGAGGAAACGAGGCGGCAAAAAAACGCGGCTACGCGTTGGTTCGGCCGAGCGATTGGCCGTTCCAACGAGGCACGAACGCCAGTCCGGCGACGATCATGACCAGGCCGAACTGGACCCATCCTGTAATCAGGATGGTGAGCGACCAGATGATGACCGAGGCGACGAGCAGCCAGCGAGCGGCCTGCGGCTTCCAAATGAGGACCGCGAACAGAAGTTCAAAGGCCACGATCGCGTGGGTCCAGAAATTCAGTACGTAGGGATGGGTATGTAGGAAAGTCAGATCGACAAGTCGGGAGTCGGATCGGGTGATCAGCCACCACACGGCTTCTCCGCGCCACCAGGAGGCGTCGTAATCATTCGCGCCGGCTTGTCCGCCCAGTTTGGTGAGTCCCATCAGTGCATACAGTGCAGCAAGGTGGACCTGAATCAAGCGGCGCGAGACCGTGGCGAGCCAGGAGGGGGTGGGCGGTGCTGCTCCTTTGCGTTTCCGCAGCCAGGCATCGACGGACCAATATTGCCCACACGGGCCGATCGCCAGATAGCACAGCAGCATCGACAGGGTGGGTTCGAGCGGTCCGGTTAACATCGGGGCCCGATGGATATAGGACAAGACGACGAGGAGGCTCAGCACCGACGTGACTCGCGTGAACAGGCCGCAGGTGAAGGTCGCCAGGATGGCGAGCCCCACAGTGTGGATCAGCCAGAGTTCGGTCGATTCACCGAGCCGGAAGAGGTACGACCAGCGATAGCTCTCGGGACGCAGCTGACGGACGGTTTCTTCACTCAGGATGCCGTGGGTACCGAACCACGTGGTGAGGTCGGTGTAGGAGAGGACGTACAGGAATGCGAGCGCCCCGGTCGCCAGACGTAGCGCGGCGAGTGCCCGGCTGTCGGATGGCCAGAACCAAAAGCGATCCCAAGCGGTGATCGATGATGCGGGAGACGATTCTGCTGCAGCGGCCGATTCTGCTGCAGCGGCCACAGTGGAATTCTGGATCACGGCGTTTGCTCCTGGCGGATGACAGGCGACTCTTGGCCGGCGGTTCCGACGCGGCGGGCTTGAATTCGGCCGCCGCCGATTCGAACCAGTTGGGCCCGGTAGACTTCGACAAAGTAGGAGGTGTCGTCGGGATTGCGCCGAGCCTCATTCGTACCGTCGACGTCATCGCGTTCCTGGAGCAGGTGTCGGAAGCAACGCACCTGCTTGATGTCGTCGCCTCGCACGTTCTTCAAGTGCTCACCGAGCGCCGCGACCACGACGGCGGCCGCGTCGTCGCTCTGACGATCACCCAATCCAGCCAGGATCTCCGCAAGCCGCTGGTAACGCTGACGCTGTTCGCTGCCGCGAATACCTGACTCCAGGATCACCCAGTCTGTAGCCGTATTCGGGTCGCCCGTTTTGGGCAGGTATTCGATCCGGCAATCGACGTCATCGGCCGTGGCATGCGTCAGGTAGAACCGGGCCGTCGTATCGAAATTCAGTGACTGCGAATACGGGGCGACCACCTCCCGTAATCGTTCCTTGAGGTTCTGGTCGCCATCGCGGCCGGGCGACAGGCCCCCGCAAAGGGCTGCCAGCACAACGAACAGGTGAGCAAAGAGGACGACGGAAACGACGGACCGCGTGGTCGAGTCGGGAAAGCCCGGCGGAATACCTGGGGGGCGTTGAATCATGGCTTCGATCTATCACAAGAAGCGGGACGAATTGGGAACCGGATCCACCAGCTAAGCCGAAGCTGATGTCGGCAAGGCCGCATCCGTTTGGGTGGTTTCCGGCAGGAAATCATAGGTTGTTTTGAGGAACCGGGTGCGCAAAAAAAAAGATCGGGCCTCGTGAAGAGACCCGATCCTTCATTTTGCGTTACTCAAGGCAGTCGCGACTACAGGGAAGCCGCAACTCCCGCGAGCAATCGAGCACTAGCCAGCCTTCGGGGCCGGAGGTGCAGCAGGAGCGGCCGGAGCGGCCGGTGCAGCCGGAGCGGCACCACCGTCGCAGCTACCCTTGCAACCATTGCAGCCATTGCAGCCGTGGCAACGGCCGTGGCAGCGACCATGGCAACGGTCACGGCCATGGCAACCGCTGCAGCGGTCACGACCATGGCAGCGGTCACGACCGTGGCAACGGCTGTGGCAACCGCCGTTGCAATCGCTGTGGCAGCTATCCTTCTTACCACTGCAACGTGCATGGCAGCTACCGCCATCGCACTTCTTGCCCGAGCAGCCACTGCAACCATTGCAGCCGTGACCGGCAACTGCTCGCTGTTCACCGCCCAACATGGCGATTCCGACGACCGCGAAGAAAGCCGCGATCCCAAAAACAACGTAACGATTCATCCCAGATCCTCCAATTACTTACAGGTACCGTAAGCGAGAAACGAAAAAACCAAACAAGCCGTCAAAATGTGTCTCAGCTCCGAACGCGACGGCAACCGTTCGAAATACTTGTCCCTTCGCCCCCCGCGATAGCGTCGATCCCGGTATCCGGCTTTCCCCTGTTCGTCAACTTTGCCGGATACGTAGGATTTAATGATCACGGAGAATAGGCTGATTAGGGTAGGTGCCCCTCACACCGTTGTCAAGGGTCCTGTGTAAATCTAGGTTATTTGGGGGCTTGGTGTGGAGTGGGGTGTATGGGGTGTGTTCGGTATCGCCCGAGTGCAGCTCGGGTAAGAACAGTTGCAACGGTCATACCGCGGGCCCGCGACGAGGATCGCGTAAGAAGAAGGCCGGCGCAACAAAAAATGCCGCGGTGAACCCGCGGCATTTGTGTGTTTTAAGTTGTTGATTTGTATGGCTTTGCGTCTATTTGCGCTCGTGCGTTCGCAGTTCGGATGTGCCGCTGGCCGGCGTCACGTTGTTGTCGGACCAAGCGTCCGGTTCCGCGCTGAGCTGCCGTCGGATTTCCTGCATATCGGCCGGTTCCTCGAAGTTCCAGGTGAGGAATTGACCGTCGCCCTGAGGCGTTGTCATGCCCGCGATCCGCCAGCCGTGCGATTCTTTCCGCAAGACCCAGATGATTTCCGACGAGTCCACATCGCTGCTTGCCTCAAACCAACGCACTTTCACGTAGGAGGCTGAAGGATTCTCTTCGTCGAACTCAACGCCTGCGACCTCAAACGTCATTTCGGGCGTACCCGGGGGATCGATCACGAGCCCTTCGCGTTCCGTCTCTTTTCGAGCAGCTTTGGTCAGCAGTTGCTCGGCGAACTCGCGATCACTCGATTTCGCAGCGTCCAGAAACGCTTTCACGATCGCATCGGGAGTCGCCTGTTTGTCTTGCAACAAGGCTTGGAGTTCGTCATTCGGCTTCGGCGGGCTCTCAGCGGAGTCGCCATCGCCATCCTCGGAAACGGCTGCAGGGGAGTTCGCGGTCGGTGAATTCGAAGACTGGCCGCAACCAGCCAGGAGCAGCGCGGGCAGGCATCCCATGGCGAGGAAGACCCAAGTGTTCTGATTCCGAGACTTCCAAGTCTGGCATGTGCTCATGGCGGTCCTTTTCATCACAGCATTCCCTTTCATCGCAGCAATCCGTGCTCAAGCGAGAGGAATTGGGTAATAGCTCGGGAGTTTTGGCGGAAAGGCCGAGATGAGTCAAGATCGAAATCCGGCGACCATCCGAAGACTCGCGTCGCCTGAAGGCCCCACGTGGAGAACTGTTTCTCGCGAACGCAATTGCTGGCAAGGCTTCGCCTTTTTCCGCCGTTTTCCGGACCGGGGAAGTTGCCGAATCTTCGCTCTTTACGCAAATGGACTGTTTTCGCTACGATAGGCTCCGCCTAGCTAGGCAAAACTGTTGCCGTTTCGGGCGAAGGGAGTCGCGCCGCAATGAATGCCTTATCCGTTCTACTGGTCACGTCTGCACTGGGTATCGATTTCGGTACCTCGGGGACGATTCACGCCCACTCGAATGTCACACGTGAAGTCGTGGATGATTGGGCGGTTCGGCCGCGTCTGGACGTCATCCCCTTTGCGGACCGCGACCGGTCGACGGCCATGGCTCGACGGCCGACTTCGACCGGAGATCTGCGCACGAACTGGGATTCGCGTGGAAGCGACCTGACGCTCAATCGCAGGCCGCTCGAGCATCTCGACCAGCCGTCCAACTTCGATCGCTCGGCGCCATCGCGGACGAGCGGCAACAACAACTATCGGACGAATACTCCGGACTGGTCTGGAGGTCAGTCGCAGTCGATGAGGAATCTACCGCCACCGCCCGACAGTGACTGGCCGTCAACGCCGAAGTTAAGTCTGCCGCGCGGCGGTAGCCCGAAATATCGACAGCCGAGCCATTACGAGGAAGACGATCGCAACGACACCTTCGGGCCGGACCGCAACCTGGCACGACGCGAGCGTTCCGAACGATGGAGTAACTCCAGTCAGATGTCGGATTCGCCGCGATCGTACTCGCCGCCAACCGCGTCGATCGTGGAAACCAAGCGAGAAGCATCGACCGACTCGACTTCGCGACGACCCATTTCTCAGACCAGTAGTTCGGTCACGATCATCTCGCTGTTCCTGTTCATGTCGCTCGGCGGGAACCTTTATCTGGGATGGCTGGCCCGGGATTTCTACTGGCGGTATCGCGACATGGCCTGGGAAGTCCGCAACCAGCAGGCATCGAAAAGCGACTTGGCTGAGTAACCTTCCGGCCGCCGCAGCCTGACGCAACGCGTAAGGACACCGTTCGGCCTGAAGCATCCATTTCAAGGCTGACAACAAAAAAGAGCCCCGTTGTTCCTTTGCGGATCAACGGGGCTCTTGCATTTACACGGTCGGGCCGTTTCGTTCGGCCTGTCGGATAGGCGTTACGGTCCCGCCAGGGTCAGTTTCGCATCGAGTACCTTCTGAATGCGGCTCGACGTTTCCTGCAAATGGGCTCGGCTGTAGCTGTCGAGCTTGGCAGGACCTTTCAGCAACGCGTCGATCCGAGCATTCAACGCCCCGAGTTCCGCGAAGGCGACCGTTTGGCAGTCTTCCGGAGCCGACGATTTGCCCATCGCCAGGCTGCTGATGCGCTTCAGGTAGCTGCGTTGCAAGTTGCGTCGCAGGCTGGAGATGGCCGGCTTGCGATTAGTGAACTCGCCTTCCTTTACCGCGTCGACCTCGGAGAACACCGCCTTGGTAACGCGTTCGATCAACTCGGCTGTCGTCAACACATCGGCTTCCGCAGGCACCTTCAGTTCGGCGTCGTGCATGCGTCGCAGTACGGTCGGCGACATGATTTGATCGAGCACACGATCCTGCCACATGAGGACCGTTTCATGGACGGCGAAATCTTTCCGGTTGGCGGGAGAGGTGCCCCAGTGCAGCCAGTTGGACACGCCGAGTTTGTTATACAGGTCAGCCGGAAATTGGAACGGTTTATCGCTCAGCACGTTTTGTTCGAGCAGCGCGAGCGAATCGCGTTGCACTTTCGCGTCGACCAGGGTCACCGGCGGTTTCCCGTCCTTATCACCCTTGTGGCTGCGACTGGTGCTCAGACCGCCGATGTTGCGAGACGCGAAGAACATCGCCTGACCTTGCTGCGAGAGCAGGACATTGAATGCCCGTCGTGCCACCGTATAGTCCTCGCCATCCTTGACCATGCGATCGACGAGGCCCGGCATCAACTCGGTGACGGTCTGGGCTCGCAACCGAGCGTACTCGAGTGGATCCGTTCCCAGGTCGAAACGATTCGATTCCGGATCGGGATCAAAGCCGCGAGTGTCTTCGTCCGTTGCATAGTTCAGTGCGGGCTCGCCGCTTCGCGAAGCAATCTTCTTCAGTTCGCCTTGCTCGCCGATCGGTCCGCCGGGCAGCGGCTTGTAGCCGTATTCGATCGCCCAGTAGTCGTACGGGCCGATCGTGGTCGTGTAGAAATCGCCTTGCTTCCAATCCTTGGGGACGATGTTGGTTGGTGTGTAATCCATCACCGAGGCGACCGTGCCGTTTTTCGTTTTTTCGGGGTCATTCAGATCCTTCAGGGACAGCCAGCGGCTGGCCTTGAAGTTGTGACGCAAGCCGAGCGTGTGACCGACCTCATGCATCGTGACTTCTTTCAGCCCTTGCATGATCAGTTTCTCTTGCATCTCGACCGCAATCTTCGGGTCAGGGTTCGCAGCGATCGCTGCGGCGCCAAACGCCATTTGATAGGACAATCCCTCGCGGAGATTGCATGCCGCATAGCCATTGGCCCCATGCCCAAACAGGTTGCGGGCCTTCTCTTCGACCGGTTCGAGTGCTCCGCCGGTCATGGCTGCGATCGAAACGGGGGTCAGTGTTTCGAACTCGTTCTTCCAATGCGTGAGGAAATCGGCATCAAAAATAATGTCGGCATCCAGGATTTGGCCGGTGTACGGATTGACACGGGACGGGCCCATGGCGAAACCGGCATTCGCCGTGATCCAACGGAAGGTGTTGTAGTTGATATCTTCCGGATCCCAGGTTGCGTCATCGGGTTGTTGGCGGACTTCAATTGCATTGAGCCAGCCTGCTTGCTCGAAGGCCTTGTTCCATTCGGCGATGCCGTCGCGGATCGGCTTGCGATACTTGAACGGCACCGTTTTCTCGATCCAGAAAATGATCGGCGTTTTCGGCGGCGACACGCCTTCGGGGGCGCCATTGGGCCGCTCGAGGTGCCAGCGATTGATATATCGTACGAATTGATCTTTCGGGCCGCCTTGCGAGAAATCCTTGACTGCGGTGAGGAAGTAGCCCACGCGGTCATCGGCTACGCGGGGAGCGTATCCTGTCTGAGCGATTTTACTGATGGAGTAATGCACGTTGATTGTGACACCGCGGGAGTCCGGAACGGTATCGATGTCGAGTTGGCCTCCGGAGGCGTAGGTGGCGGCCACTTCCAGTTCCATGTTGTCACGGAACCCTTTCACGGCTGCCCAGGTCGATTTGTTTTGAGCAAACATGAAGCCTGGCAGGGCTTGCGAAATCTGCGGCAGATCGCTCATGAAGACCTGAGTGAAGTCCACGAGATCTCCACCGCGCGGTCCGGGCGCGATGATCGGTAAGCTGAAGAGCACCGAATCGGTATACGCGTTGTTGACCGCGGATGCTTCGGGAGTGCCGCGGTTCGCGCGGAATCGTACGTTTTTGCGTACGATGTGGACCTTGTCATCGACTTTGCGGAACGTCCAGATCCAATCATCGCCGTTGCCCCAGGTCATGCCGCCGAGCAATTGGCCTTGGCTGATGCCGCGGGCCAGTGCGATCAGCACGATGTACTCGTTGCTGTATTCGCCGCCCGGTCCCAGTTCCGCAATCAGGTTACCGCCTTTGACGTACAGGGTCATTAATCCCGACACCGCCTTGGCGTCCTTC
>JBJOLO010000687.1:0-3035 GCA_046045565.1 Planctomycetota bacterium
TTGCCCGTGGCTGGCGCAGCGACGATGCGTGGCTCGTGATCATGACGGCGACGTGGCCGCAGCGCCCTGCAACGAGTCGCTGCGGATTACGGGCCACAGGGATTACGGGCCACAGGGATTATGGGTCGGTCAGGGCAGCCGCGCCTGGATTGCCACGGTACTTGGACTCGCGATAAGCATCGATGTGCGTGCCGTCGTCCAGCAAGTCCCCGGGCGGCAACACGAACACGCCGAGACTGACCAGCGTATTCCGCGACTCGTCGGGGATCGGCCCTTTATTCCGCGTGCGATCGAAGTAGACGCTGGTTTGCCGATTGGCATAGACCGTGACCGTGTAGCGACCGCGAGGCGGAACGGGGATCCGACGTTCGTCGTAGACGAGTCGCCCATCGGGGCCCTGAGCGACGAACACTTCCTCCAGCGTGGCTCCCGGCGATCGCTGGACTCGAAGCGGCTTGGAATCGCCTGGCGCGATTTCGAGTTCGGCGGGCGGCCCGCCGGTTTCGAGATCGTGTATGCGCAGTACGAGCGGTTCCGTGTGAGAATTCTCGAAGTGGACCGTGACTGCCGGCAGCGGCGGGTTGGGGGTCAGTGTGCGTCGTTCGAGTTGCAGGGGCGGGGCAACACCGGGGCTGAGGATCGAGCAGAGCCAGCGGTCGTCGGTGCGTCTCGCGGCGAGCAGGCGTCCGACGCGGTCGATGGCGAGGGCAACTTGCGCGTTGTCGAGAAACATCAAGTGGGAATCGGTCGCGATCCCGTCTGTGATCGTCACGCGGGACCAGCCGCTGGCGTCGTCCTCATCCTGTTCCCATTCGATCCAGCGGCCGTCGTGGGCGACGGCGCCGATGCGCAATTCGTCGTCATGTTGTTCCAACGCGACCGGTGCGCCCGGCAGGAATCGCGAATCAGGCATCGTGCGATCCACCAGAATGCCTGCCGCGTCCTGCCAGAGATGCAAGTGCCCGCGAGGATCGACCGCTGCCAGGTGCAACCCGCGCACACCTCGTCCGGCCCGCGCATAAATCGCCGCCACGTGACTGCCGGGTGCGAGTCCGCTGTGGATCAGGTAGGGTCGCGAATCGGTTTCGTCCAGCGCGTAACCGATCGCGCGGCCGCCGCGATCCACGGCGATCAGTTCTGTCTGACGTCGCTCGGCGACGAATGTCAGCGGCAGGCCCGGATGGTACAGTCCCGCTTGAGCCTCAATCGCGACCGCCGATTCCTCTTCCAGATTGAATCGCCAAATCCGTCCCCGAACATCCGACGCGAATACGTGGATCGAACCGCGGATTTCGCCGACGGCAAGATGTCCGAAACGAGGAAACACGAGATCACGTCGTCGCGTGATCGGCCGGACTGTGCCGCCCGCGATTTCTACCAAGCGTCCCTCGGAGTCGATGGCAAAGATCCGCGGTGACTCGTCGGCCTCGTCGATCACCATGGCCAAGGGACTTCCAGGCGGCAGTTTGACGGCGATCGGCTGATGTCGCCACGTTTCGTCCTGGGACTCGAACAGGTCAATCGTTCCCTCATCACTGACCTTGGCGATCCAAAGGGTACCTCGTGACGACGTTGCGGCAGCAAACTCGCTGGTCTGCATCCCGCGACGGAACGCGGCGCCCGGCCCCTGGCCGTTTCGCACACCGCCGTTGGAACCGCCGGGCCCGCCGATGCGACGCGATTGCATCAGGCTGCGTCGCCAATTGATCGAGTCGCCCGCAAGCGTGCCTGTCCACATCGGGCCCTCGCCCGAGGCGGGCCAACGCAGGTAGATGCGGGCGTCGCGCGAGTAATACGCCAGGTATTTCCCATCGTCGCTGTTGAGTTCCGGTCGTGGCTCGTAACGCGTCACCTCGCCCGCGGCATCGCGAACGACAATGCCCTGCGGCGTCCATTCCGCTTGCGATCGACCGGCCGGTTCGCCGGGAATCTCCAGCTGAAACGTTTGCGCATTAACAGAATTCCCGTTCGAGGTCGCCAACAGGGCCGATAGGCCGATGAGCAGTCCGCTCCAGATAAGCTCGCGCATTCGACACCTCCTTTGATGAAGTTCCTTGCCGTCCGCCATGCATGGACGCAATGACGGAACGCTCGCCTGACCGTCTGGTGCTCGGAGTTGGTCTAACGCGGCAGGTTTGCCTGCTGCCATCATGAGACATTGGAGCCTATCGGACGACTCCGTACCAGAGTTCGCTACCAGAGTTCGCGAATAGGTGTGCCGGTGGTGATCGCGATCGGTCGACCGCTGGCGTCCGGATAGTGGGTACTCAGATCGATCCCCAGATGCTGGTACATGGTGGCGAGTACATCCTGAGGATCGATCGGTCGTTCATGCGGGTACGCGGCGTGCGCGTCGGTCGATCCGATCACCTGTCCCATGCGCATTCCGCCACCGGACAGCAGGATCGATTGTGCACCCGGCCAGTGGTCGCGACCCCACTGCAGTTGTTTCGAGACGGTACCGGGCTGCAGATTGCCCTTGGGCGTGCGGCCGAATTCGCCTGCGGCGATCACCAGCACGCGTCGATCGAGTCCTCGATCGTAGATGTCGTTGATCAAGGTGGTGACAATCGAATCGTAGACGGGCAGGCGATGACGCATGATCGTCGGCAAATCGATATTGATCGCATGATCGTCCCATCCTGGTGCGTCCATCGCTTTCACGCCGCCCGGAACGCTGATGGTCACAAAACTGACACCGGCTTCGACCAGTCGCCTGGCGACGAGCGCGTTTTGACCCCACTCGTCGCCGTATGCGGCCACCAGTCGCGGATCTTCTTCCGACAGGTCAAACGCTTTCCTCGCCTTGTCCGCGGTCAGGATCTCGATTGCCGTGCGATTGAAGTCATCCATCGATTTCATCACGTGACGGCCATCGACTTCGCGACGAATGCGATCGAACTGCTGGAGCAATCCCGCGCGATCATCCAGTCGCTCTCGCGAAACATTCAGCACGCTATGCGGCAATCCGGTCTTACTCACAATGGGCAGACGCCAGGAACTGCTCCAGTAACCCTCGCCAATCCCGGGCAGGT
>JBJOLO010000698.1:0-2515 GCA_046045565.1 Planctomycetota bacterium
CGGCTGCGCCTCTACGGTCTCGACCGCTTCGACGAGAACGCCTTCCGCGGGTTCGGCGGCAACCGCAGGGATCGGCGGCAAGTTGATCTCCCAATTGTTTTCGTTGATCATCGCGCCGGGATTGTTCCAGCCGAAGTACGAAACGGAATTGTTTTTCGACAGCTGCCATACGCTTCGCTGATTGTCATTCAGGTGCGGAACAATCCACTCGTCAAGAATATTGGGCCGGTAATGGTCATAGACAAGGTATTCCAGCTGACGCCCCCACATTTCCCGATAGTGCTCCATCAGGCTGGCCGCGATTTGGTCTCGCTGTTCCTGGGCAAGGATGAGTTGCTGATCGAGTCGATTCACGAGGGCTCGCACGGCGGTCTTTTTGCGAAACGCACTGCGGCGTTCCAGTTCGTCGCGGTAAAGTTTCGCTCGCGAATCCTCGACGCCCTCCTCAATCGATTTGGCGATGCGTGCGGCGATTACCTCGCGAGCGTCCGGAAAGACGGGCGGATCGTCGGGGCGAAACGGACCTCGTTGCATGCGTTGCTGAACCGCAGTGATCTGCGAAGCCGCGTCGCGGGCGCCGGCCATGCCCGCTTCCAGCACTTTGGCATATTCCTCGCCGGTCAAAGAACAAGTCCTTTTCGCAAAGTAAAGTTCCGACGCAATGATCGGGCGAAGTTGTACGAAGAATTGATTCTCCATCGCCACCACGGGATCGATGGCGACTGCGTCGGCCTTTTCTTCCGGCGCGACCGCCTCGGGTCCGTCGACAATCAGAACTCCTTGCTCACCCTCCGCCGGCATCGCTGCTTCGACTTCCACGACTCCTCCGGCGGCTCCCTCGATGATCACACCGGCAACTGCCAGGCCTTCGCCTTGAACGACGGCGATGGTTGGAGCGGCCGGTTCCGGTTTCGCCGGTTCTTGCACGGGTACGCCCAGCATTAATGAGAGCACTCGCAGGACCGTCGCAGCCTCCGGGTCCCCGGCTGGACGTTTGGGATGATCGTTTGCCGCGGGCACTTCCTTTGGAACATCCTCTTTCGCCGCTGCAGGGGCGGCCAATCGTTGAGCCGGAACCATTTTGGCAGCAGGTACCAAACGCATGGCGGGAATAGCTTGGACTGCTGGCTGGGCTGCCGGCTGGGCTCTTCCCGCTTCGGCCTTCGCTGACTGGGCTTCGTCCCGGGCCCCGTCTTGGGCCCCGTCTTGGGCCCCGTCTCGGGCTTTTTGCTTTTCCTGTGCCTTGGGCTGTTCGTTAGCCTGTTCCTTGTCGCCGGCCCGCGCCGCTTTAGCCGGCGCCGGTCGCGGCGGCTCAGCAATCGCCGACGCGATCGCGATCTCCATCAGCAATCCAGCCACCATGCTGCTCACAGCCCATGCGAGTATTCGATCTCGCAGGCGGGTTCCGTGCATGTCGCAAATGACTGCTTTTCGAAGCATAGTGAACTTCCGCATGTCTTGGTCGCCGATTTGTGCCAATGCCTCGTACTGCCTAGCGCTTTGCCGCCTTCGCGATCGCTGGCCGCGTTTTCGTGCTTACGTCACGCGGAGCTTAACGGCTACCGTGGCACTCACGCGCCGCGTGTGGATCGCCGAACGACGAACGTGTCGTTATTCTGTTGCCGGCTTTGAGCGGCGGCCATTCTTTTCCAGTTGATTAAAGTACTCGTCCAGGCCGCCGCGGAATTCCTCGGGTAGCACGGCACCCGACTCGCCAGTCGATTGCGACACTCCGCGATCTTCCCGCACTTCTTTGTCGTTGGTGCCTTTGCCCAGCAGTGCGAGCGCCGAGTCATTGGTGGTGCCGCTGCCTCCGCCGCCGGGTGATGCGCCGCCGCCACCGCCGCCTTTGGGGTTGAATCGCTGAGATTGCAGCAGCAATTCGATGGCTTCCGTTTCCGCAGCGATCGCCTGAGCGCCCGTGTTCGGGCTGCCCAGGATTTCGGATGCGTCATCCATCACGCCTTCAACCGCTCGCAGCAGCTGAATCTCCTTGCCGAAGTCGGCCGCGTCGGGCAATTCCAGAATCCGCTCCGTCACTTTCTGCGTGCGGATCGAAAGCTGGCTTTGGGTGGTTGTCAGTCGCCCGGCATCGACTTTGTACGCGTCTGCCTCGACAGCGGTGCGGCTTTGTTCCGCAACACGGGTTTCTTCACGAAGGTTGATTTCGGATTCGAGGATTTGGAGCACTTCGAGCACGATCGAGGGAGGCAAACTGCCTCGCGATTTGCTGCCCGGTCACGATCCGCCAGACGCAGGATCGACAAGATCCTCCGCCCAGCGATCCAGATTGTCAGACCAATAATCACACTGTGCTACGGATAAACCGTTTTCGCGGAACAGGTCGTCGCTCAACTGCCGCAGGCAGCCGATCACGTCGAGTTTTCGCATATCGTCGAGCACCGTCTTGAACTTCATCATCCGGCGACGTTCAAAGTACGCCTGCATGTCGTCCATGATCACCGAGACGTCCTGGCTGCTCTTCATTTCCTGTTTGGAAAGGTCCTGGAAGAGT
>JBJOLO010000703.1:0-2908 GCA_046045565.1 Planctomycetota bacterium
CATCCTCCTCGATATCGACCAGGATTCGTTCGTCGCGGCAAGGCGCCGGGTAGCAACCCGCGTAGCCGACGCACTCAGTCCAGGCGGCCAAATCATGGTCAGAAAGGCTCAGTTTGCGCGATAGGTCCCAGCCGGGAACACCGTGCAGGGGCTGCCCATCACCGTCGGCAATCGGCTGCCCTGACTGCTCGAACAGATCGATCAGTTCAAGCAGCGACTGCGTCGGCAGGGGCTTCGACGACATGACCGATCTCCTTCACCAGATGCCATTTGGCCAGCAGTCGGTCGCACAGCGCCCGATCCTTTTCCCGCTTCGTCTTGATGTTGCACTTGTTGTCGTCGCGCAGAATCACCGTGATCGTCCGCGCGCGGTCCTTGCCGACCTTTTTCAGCTTGATGGACAGCTTGGCGTAGTTCAGGTGGTGATCGCGGAAGTCGAAGGTGGGGCTGATCAACGACCGAGCAGCGGTGTAGATGTCGTCGGCATCCTTGGTCCAGATTTTCACGAGCAGCGAGCGACCGTTTGCAGCGGAATAGCCGAGCTCGACGACCTTGACGGACGTCACCAGCTCACTGGCAATGTCGAAGTTTCGTGGTGCTGCCAGGCTCTGGTAGTCGTATTGCTTGAGCGGAATCTTCTCGCCGGTGATCGGCGATTGCAGCAGGGAGTCGGCAACGATTCGGGCCAGCGCTTCTCGCCCATCCGTATCCTTCGACAGCACCTCCAGGTGTCCATTGGCCGGCTCATAGGTGATGTGCGATGACACCGCCCGGATCACCTCTTGTGGCACCAGTTCGCTGGCCTGCACGCAGTCGATGATTTCCGGCGGGCGGTTGTGGTGGATGCTGATCTGGTAGAGGTCCACGTCTTCGCCGGTCTGCGTATCGGGCCGCAGGCGCTTGAAAATCTGGATCGCGACGGCGTCATCGGAACACCCGAGCTGTTGGGCGACGGTTTGGTGGAACGCCGTCTTGGCCGCTGCATCGTCGAGTACAGCAAGGTTGGCGGGCGCCATGAAGCCCGAGTAGCAGGCGGCGCTTTGCCGAAACACGTCGGCCTGCCGGGCGTTGAGGGCTTCCTCGAAGATTACGGGCTCATTGACGTGCAGCCACAGCGCGCGCTGGTACTGGTTCGGGATCGCAGCGAAGGCTTCCCGGGCGGCGTCATCGAAAATATCGTCCTTGAAGCCGTCGATGACGTCCTGGCCGGCGCCATCCGACAACAGCACGATCCGTTCGGCCACTTCCTCGATCCGCTGCCGCTCACTCACCCCAAGGGCGGACAGCACGGCCTCCATCTGTTCACGCTGCTCCTTTTTCGTCTTCTTGGTGTCGAGATCCGGCATGGCAAGGCTGAACTCGTCCGCCATGAATTCACGGAACACCGCCGGCGGCAGGTGGCCCAGGAGCTTGCTCAGGTTTTCTGCATCGTTCATCTACATACCCCTCAAAGGTTTGGATCGGCTTGGTATCAGCCTCGACTGCCCCTTTTCTTGTCGGGATGCACGGACCGATGTCGTTCGGTTTACCGAACGAATGTGATTACCTCGGAGCACTAAGTTGTTTGTCGAGCAGGTACTAAATCGTTCGGCGTAGTGGTATTATTTTCGGATTGAAGCCAACTAATGAGGAAATGCCGGTGCCATCGCCCCTGGGGGACAAGATCCGCGCACTGCGGAAACAGAAGAAGCTCAGCCTGGAACAGTTGGCCGAACTGACCGACTCCAGCAAGAGCTACATATGGGAACTGGAAAACAAAGACGATCCGAAACCGTCGGCCGAGAAGATCGGCAAGATTGCCGCCGTCCTCGAGGTCACCACGGAGTTTCTGCTGACCGAGTCGGTAACCACCCCGGACGAGGAAGTGCTCGACGAGGCGTTCTTCCGTAAGTACAAAAGCATGTCCGAGCCGGACAAGAAGAAAATCCGCAAGATCCTCGATGCCTGGGAAGATGAATGACGGACGCGAAAAAGCCCATGGCCGAGGCTAACCGTGACGATCACATGCTGTGGGCCAAGTCGAACGAGGCGGCCCTCAAGTCCGACGCCTACTTCGCGACGCGCAAGAACACCATCGAGCTGCCGCACGATGCGCTCGAGCACAACTACAACGCTTTTGATATTGCCGACACTCGAACGCGGCGTGCCCAGTCCTGGTTTGCCCGCGAACCCGCCAGCATGCCGGTCACGGAGATGACGCGCGTCGCGGGTCAGTACGACTACACGCTGACACTGCTACTGCTGCCCGAGGCCGAGTGGCAAGGCGCGCGGCACGATGATGTGGAACCGGAGGAAGACACTTACGACCGCTTCATCCGCAACGGCCAGTACCCGGTGAGATAGCTCATGGTGGATCGATCATGAGCGCCCACAAGTGGCAATTCGCTTCCCGTTTCCGACGACATGCATTTGGTTGGCGGTCTGACACGCCGGTACAGCGGATCAAGGAAGCCATCACGGAGATCAAGCAGGTCGCCCGCAAGGAGCCCGTGCTCGCAGCTGAGGGAGCCATCACCCTGCTGGAAAAGCTCTCCGCGGCGCTGGAACAGGTGGACAGTTCATCGGGCGCACTGGGTTCGGCCGTCAACAAGGCCATCGATACCCTGGTGCCCATCATCGTCACGGCTGACGTCGAGCCAAAGCTGCGACATCGCTGGCTCGAACGCTTGTGGCAAGCTCTCCAAGACGACGAGATACCCTACATCGAACTGCTCGGCGATTATTGGGGCGAGTTGTGCGTAACGCCGGAACTGGCGTCGCACTGGGCCGATGAATTTTTGCCGGTCGTCGAGAGCGTGTGGAGCCCGAAGGCATCCGGACATGGATTCTTCAAAGGCACCAGCGCTTGCCTGGCATCGATGTACGCGGCGGGCCGCCACCAGGAGTTGCTGGCACTGCTCGACAAGGC
>JBJOLO010000722.1:0-9757 GCA_046045565.1 Planctomycetota bacterium
ACGCCCAGACCTGCGAGCCGGCGTATGGAGCCTCCGGGGCGAGCACGACAAAGGAAGGCAGGTTCGCGTTCTCGGTGCCCAGCCCGTAGCTCACCCACGAACCGATGCTGGGTCGTGCGAACGCAAACGAGCCGGTGTGCATTCCCAAGGTTGCGTTGTAGTGATTCGAGTGACCGGTGTGCATCGATCGAATCAAGCATAGGTCGTCGACCTGCTTGGCCATGTGCGGAAACAGGGTGCTGACCTCCATGCCGCATTCGCCGTGACGGGCAAATGTCCAATCAGGCCGCTTCAAGAAGAGTTTTTCATAACCTGGGCGGTTCCGTGTTTCCGGATGATCAAACGTGACTTGCTTGCCATGATCTTCAAACAGTTTCGGCTTGTGGTCGAACGAATCAACGTGGGAGACGCCGCCGCTCATGAACAGAAAAATCACCGACTTCGCTCGGCCGGGAAAATGCGGAGGACGAGGAGCCAGCTCATCGCCGCGCGCGCGTTCGTGGGCGTTTTCATCGGCGCAAAGCTCGCTAACGATCGCCGGAAAGAGAATCGAGCTGGCGACCATCGAACGCATCCATTGCCGACGGTGTGGCGACGAGTCGGTGGGTCGGATCAACATGTTGTTCTCACTTTCCAGGCCTGAAACGGAATCGGATGACGCTCCATGCGCGCCGTCTCAGCGCTGTTATTCCACGTACAGGAATTCGTTGCTTGCCAGGAGGACGCGTGCCCAGGCGGTGAGCGCTTGAAGCGGCCGCTGCTCGGCGGGGATCGATTCCAATTCCGCAGTGTAGACCGCAAGAAACTCGCGGGCTTGCTGCTGTTCCTCATCGCTCGCCGCACGGCCAAAACATCGGCGGTAAAGCCGGTCCACCGCGCCGTCACTTGGGCCCGATTCGATGGCCGCTGCTGCCGCACGCTCGGCACATCCGTGCACAAACGGATCATTCATGAAGTAGAGCGCTTGAGTCGGCACGGTCGTGACCTGCCGCTGACCGGTGCTGGCGTTCGGGTCGGCGCCGTCGAATAGTGCGAGAAACGGATGCCTTCGGTTACGCAGAATCATCATGTAGACCGATCGCCGATTGGTTTCGACCATCGCGCTAAACGGATTATGCTGCGAGAAATTCCAGGTCGCTTCCGGCGGAAAGCTGTGGGGGCCACCAGCGGTCGAATCCAGTTGGCCGCTGACCATGAGTAACGCATCGCGGAGTTCCTCGGCCGTGAGCCGGCGTCGATCGAAAGAAGCGTAGAAGTCGCCGGGTGTCAAAGGATCCGCTTCATCGGAGCCGACTCTCGCGAGGGGAGCCGGCGGTGTCGACGGTGTGTCTTTCGCAGGAATCCCCCTCCCCTGTCCTGCCGCTGACTGCCCTTCCGATGAACGCTGGTAAGCTTGCGACAGCATGATGACCCGATGCATATGTTTGATGCTCCAGCCGGAGCGAATGAACTCATTGGCAAGGCAGTCGAGCAATTCGGGATGCGTCGGTGACTGTCCTCGGGTACCAAAATCGTTCGGAGTTTTCACCAGCCCTCTGCCGAAGTGATACTGCCAGATCCGATTCACCATGACGCGCGCGGTCAAGGGATTGTTCGGATCGGTCAACCATTGTGCGAGTTGCAATCGGCCGCTTCCGGATCCCTCGGCAACCAGTTCGCCGCCGAAAAGTGTCAGCCAGCGGCGTGGCACTTCGCGTCCGGGTTTTTCGGGGTCACCGCGTTCATGAATCCGGGCGGGTTTGACGGCTCCCTCGACCACGGCGTAGGCCACCGGTGCCTGCGGTTGGCTGGCGAGCAGTTCACTTTTTCGTTGATTGAGTTTCGCAATCTGCTCGCGTTTGGCGATCTGCTGCTTCATCGCTTCGTCGAACTTGCCTGTGAAATGTTCGAGCGACCAACCGACTCCATCGCCGCCGCCAGCGTGTCCATCCGCGATTTTCAATCGCACATCCACCTTGCCGCCGAACGGACTCACCCAACCCACCGCGACAGGGCCGTCCATCGCGGGATGCGCGAAGACCGTTTTGCTCGGCAGTGTGGTCCAAACCGACACCGGTTGATCGGTAGCGTTGACGAACACGGACGGATTATCGCCAACTCGCCACGCAGCCAAGCCAGGCTTGCCTGACAAATCGCGGACCGACTCCTGCAACAACTGGATTCCTTTGCGAGGATCAAGAAAGCACCATACGGCGGTGTTGCCGAGTCGATCGGAGTGAGGATTACCTGCGAGGAAATCATCGACCACATCACGAGTCAAGTTCCATGCGCGTTGCTCGCCGCCCGATTCACGAATTTCCCAGTCAATGATCGTCGTATCGGCTCCATAATTGGCTCGCGGCAGAATCGACAACCGCAGCAGTTGCCCGGCCTCGACGGCAAGCGATTGTGTCTTGTCCTGCGAGTTCCATTCCTGGCTGCCGCCGTCATGGAATTCGCCGCTTGCCACCATGCGGACGCGATCAGGATCGGACTTGAGTGCGCTGGTGGCTTGAATTTCCTCCTGCACTTGCTTGAGTGCCGCGTCGACCTTGGCGAGTTCTTCTTGAAATGGTCGAACTTTGCGATCAAATTCCGCAGCAGGCAGGAGTGACACTAAGTCTCGAGGCTGCTGTTTGGGTTCGCAGCCTGGAAACGAGAATCGCGTGCTATCGAGAATGCCGTAAAGAGCGTAGTAGTCTTCGTGAGTGATCGGGTCGTACTTGTGGGAGTGGCAACGGGCGCAGCCGAGTGTGAGTCCGAGAATCGATTTGCCGAGCGTATCGATGACATCTTCATGGGTGAGATGCATATCTTTGTCGATGTCGTGCCCGAAGCGGCGGGCGATGGCGAGATAGCCGGTGGCGACGAGGCGATCGGCATACTGAGGCAAAAGTGTCTCGAGCTCAGATGGTTGCACATCGCGGATCAAGTTGTTTGCGAGCAGGTCGCCCGCGATCTGATGCTGGAGGAACGCGTTGTAGGGCAAATCACGATTGAATGCGTCGATGACCCAATTGCGGTAACGCCAGGCATGCGGCACAGGGTGATCGGAGTTTTCGCCCGCGGTGTCGGCGTAACGCACCACATCCAGCCAATGTCTGCCCCACTGTTCGCCATATTGCGGCTTGGCGAGCAGCGATTCGATCAGGTTGCGATAGGCGTCTGGCGAGGGGTCGGATACGAACGCATCGATTTCCGCTTGGGTTGGCGGCAAGCCGAGCAGATCGTAGGTTGCGCGGCGGATGAGTGTTTTGCGATCGGCAGGCGGCGAGGGCGCGACCTTGCGTTTTGCGAATTCCCGATCGATGAAATGGTCGACGGCCTGCGCAGCTGGGCCATCGAAGCCATGGGATCGGAGCGGTTGAAATGCCCAGTGTCGATCGGCAGACGAGGTGGCGAATTGCGGTGCCGTTGCTGGCCAGGGTGCGCCGCGCCGAATCCAATCGGCGAAGGCGTTGATCGAGGCTTGTTCCAGCGGCTTATCCGGTGGCATGGCCGCCACCTCGTCGTCATTGCGACGAAGGGCTTTGAGGATGCGGCTCGCATCCGGGTCGTTGAGGATGAGTGCCGAGCCCGAGTCGCCGCCCTTGAGAAGAGCCTCGCGCGAATCGACTCGCAGTCCCCCGCTGATTTTTTCGCCTCCATGACAGCGGAAACAGGATTGGACGAGCACCGGTCGAATCTTCGCTTCGAATAGCTGCTCGTCAGAGGTGCCATCTGCGTGAATCGGATCGTTCAGCAGTGCAAAGGCCAGTGCTGCCGTCCAAAGCGTTGCGAGGCACAATCGACTCAGGGTCGAAATGGCAATTCGATTCATGCGTTGGCACCGTTGGTAGGAGGAATGGTCCGGTTCAAGGCGAATCATCGCGGGATCCTTGGTCGTATCGATCTTCGCGCTATCGCCAGGGTGCTCGGCAGGGTTCCTTATTCTCGTCGATTGGCGGGGAAGTTCAAGTCGCGCCTGGGGCTCGGCGTTGCCGTCACGAAGCGTCAACGACCGTCGTTTTTGCCGAGTATTCCGCGGCAATCGGTCATGGTAAGATCCGCTGCCCGCGGGCAGTCACTGCTTGGCGTGGCGGGCCCAATTGAAATGTTTCTTTTTACATTGTGGTGGACATAGCAGAATATGAAACGAGTTCCCATCGAGTCGTTGCGAACGTATTGCGAGACATCGCTGCAAAAGGTCGGACTCTCTGCCGAGGATGCGGGTGTTGCCAGTGAAGCCCTGATTACCACCGATAGCTGGGGAGTCTTTACGCACGGGACGAAACTGTTGTCGGGTTATGTGCGACGACTGCATGGGGGCGGTTGGAAGGTGGCCGGTCGTCCGCGGATCGAAAGGCAAGGGCCGGGTTGGGCCATCGTGCATGGCGATGATGCACTGGGTCAGATCGGCGGCGAATTTGCAATGCGGGTGGCGATGGAAAAGGCGCGCGTCGTGGGGATCGCCTATGTTGGCTTGCGTGAGACGGCTCACATTGGCGCGGCGGGATATTTTGCGTCGCTTGCGGCGCGAGAAGGGTTAATCGGAATCGTGATGGGCAATGACATCCCGAGCGTTGCGGCGCCCCATTCGCGAACCGCCGTTCTCGGAAGCAATCCGCTTGCCTACGGGATTCCCTCGGGCAGCCACGATCCGATTCTGCTCGATATGGCGACGGCCGCCGTTGCCGGTGGCAAAGTGTATGCCGCCCATCAGCGTGGGGAGCCGATTCCCGATACGTGGTTGATCGGTCCCGATGGTCGCCCTACCTCGGACGGCAGCTTATATCCGCACCAAGCCGCATTGGCGCCGATGGCCGGGCACAAGGGTTACGGATTGGGACTGCTCTGCGAGGTTTTCGCAGGCCTGCTGTCAGGCGGTACGATCACCTGGGAGATCGGAAGCTGGATCTTCGACGATCCCGCCAAATCGTCGCGGCACAACGCAGGATTCCTGGCGATCGATGTAAACACCATCGCGCCGCGAGACGAATTCCTTGCGCGTGTTGATAAGTTGATCGACGAGATTCACAATGCTCCCAAGGCAACCGGTGTCGACAGAATTTACGTGCCGGGCGAAATGGAATGGGAACGCCGACGAGTCGCCCAGCGCGAAGGGATCGCACTGCCCGCCGATGTGCGGGCCAAGTTGAGTGAACTCACCGAGTTCGCCGGTTATTCGCCCGATTGGCTCGCCAGTTCGACTTAAACGCGGGCGAGCCTGACCACGAATCGATGCTCGCGACTTTATCGCTGACGGATCCTTGCTCATGAATCACGAACCTTCTGCGAACGGCACTGCGAAGACCTGCTTACCCGATTGGTCGGTAGCCGACTTGCCGGAATCGCCGCCCGTATCGTGGCGTCACATGGCCCGTCTGATCGGTCCCGGCATCGTCATGATGGGGATCCAGATCGGTGGGGGCGAGTGGTTGTTCGGTCCGGAGATTACGGCCAAGTACGGTGGCGGGCTGATGTGGATCGCGACGGTCGCCATCATCGTGCAAGTGTTTTACAACATGGAGTGCGGCCGCTACGCACTGTATTGCGGCGAGCCGGTGTTTACTGGTTTCATGCGGATCAAGCCCGGCCCCTGGTTTTGGGTCAGCCTGATGATGGTGCTGAATTTGGGCGCGCTGATTCCCGCTCTGTCGTCGCACGGTGCCGCCATTCTTGCGGCATTGATACTCGATCGACCGCCCACAGCGGCCGACAGCGGCTTGGTGCGCGGTCTCGCCTACGGATGTTTGTTCGCCGTGTCGATCCCCGTGTTGCTCGGTGGCAAGGTGTACAACATGCTGCAGGCGATCATGACGGCGAAAGTATTTTTTGTGTTGGGCTTCTGTCTGTTCATTGGCGTGTTCTTCGTTCCCGCGCACGAATGGTGGCAGATCTTCAGTGGCTTCGCCAAATTCGGCAATGTGCCGGTCGATACCGCAAGCACCGCGGATCCCTCTCAGAAAGTGGAGACGCTGGTGAATGTTTTCAGCTACTACCGCGAGCACGGTGCCTTCCCCGTGATTGCGTTGGGAAACATCGCGGTGCTCGGCGCGTTCGCGGGGTATGCCGGCGGCGGCGGACTCGCAAACTCCACGTACAGCAATTTTGTCCGAGACAAAGGTTGGGGGATGGGAAGTCATGTCGGCGCGATCGCCAGCGCCATTGGCGGCAAGCAGGTTTCGCTCAGCCATGTCGGCACGGTCTTTCCTGTTACCGCCGACAACCTTCGCAAGTGGAGTGGCTGGTGGAAATATGTGCTCCGCGATCAAGTGCTGATTTGGGGGCCGGGCTGTTTTATGGGAATGGCTTTTCCCGCCCTGCTCTCGATTGAATTTGCACGGAACTCGGAACTATTCGGCGCCACCCAGAAACTGGAATGGGCGCAAGCGATGATCACGGCCGACGGACTGCGTAACGCGACCCAGTTCGGACCCGCGGCGGCAAAAATCATGTGGCTCGTGGCGTTGTTTGCCGGACTGATGGTGATGTTGCCCAGCCAGATGTCGATCGTCGATGACTTCAGCCGTCGATGGACCGACGCGATCTGGACCGCGAATCGTCGCGTGCGAGAAAACTTCAAGCCGCACCAGATTTCGTACATCTATTACTGCATCCTGGCAGGTTATGTGCTGTGGTCGTTCGTCTGCGCTTATTGGTTCTCGACGCCAAAGCTGATGGCAACGGTTATTGCCAATTTGAATAATGTCGCCATTGGTGTGACGTCCTTTCAATTGATCTGGATCAACCATCGCCTTCTGCCGCGAGAAATCCGTCCGCGCTGGTTTCAAACCATCGGGGTATTGGCGTGTGGTGTTTTCTACCTGGGGATTGCGGCCCTGGTGTTCGTCACGAAAATATGGCCGTTACTCGTGATGTAGCGAAAGGGTCGGCAAGTCGTGGATCAAGTCGCATTGCGCGGGATCGTTTCGGGAATCGAACGGGAGATTGATGATGTCGTTGTTTGATTTGAGTGGTCGGGTTGCCTTGGTTTCAGGCGCCGCTAGCGGCATGGGAAAGGCGATGTCGTTGGCGTTGGCCGATCACGGGGCAGATCTGATGCTGGCCGATCTGAACGCCGAGGGACTCGAGCAAACGGCGGAGGAGATTCGAGCTCGTGGCCGTCGCGCGGTTGCGGTGACCTGCAACGTGTCGCACTACGGACCGATTCGCGAACTGTTTCAAAAGCTGGATGCCGAATACGGCCGGCTTGATTTTCTCGGGAATGTCGCAGGTGAAGGCCTGCTCGCCAATCCCGAGGAGATCACCCTGGAGCAAGTCGAGCAGGTGTTTCAAAATCTTGTTTTCGGACGATTCTGTATGTGTCAGGAGGCGGGACGCCGTATGCTCCGGGCAGGCCGTGGCAGCATCGTGAATATTGGATCACTGGCCAGTATCACCGCATTGGGGCGCGGCCATATTGCTTACAGCATGGCGATGGGAGCTGTGGTGCAGTTGACCCGTGAGTTGAGCACCGAATGGGCCGGTCGCGGCGTTCGCGTCAACGCGATCCTCCCGGCACAAGTCATGAATCCCAGTCTTCGCAAACGAATCGATGCCGATCCAAGTATGGTAGCGAAGTGGCTCAGCGGGATCCCGTGCGGCAGAATGGGGCAGCCGACCGACATTCAGGGTCTGGCGGTGTTGCTGGCTTCCGATGCTTCCTCCTGGATTACGGGCACGCTGATTCCGATGGATGGTGGAAACTTGGCGGTCAATGCCGGCGGAACGCTCGGACCTGTAGGCAAGTCCTAAGCGGAAGCCTTCGCGAATGGGTGCGAACAGGTCAGCGGATGGATTTCATAACGAGGGGATACCATGAGAATCTTAAGAAAGCAAAACGAAAACCAAGTGTCGATGCGTGGCGCGAGGAACAAAATTCGCTTGGGTTGGATCGTCGGCTTCGTGGCAATCGTCTGCCTGTTGTCCCCGCTGCCGCTGTTGGTTGCGCAGGAGATTCACGACCTCTCGCTGCTGGTGTCGCCTCGATACCCGTGCGTTTGGCCGGTCGGCATGCAGCAACATCTGGTCATTCCAAGTCGGACGTTCGGGCCAGGTGCTTTTCATCGCGACATGGTGGTGATCGACGAGCACACCGGCACGCAATGGGACGCACCGGCGCATTTCGTGCCGCCGCCGGACTCCGGTTTACCGGGTGCCGGTCCGAACGGTCTGATCACCGGTGAAAAAGTTCCCGCGTGGCAATTTATTGGCGAGGCGTGTGTCATCGATGTGCGCGAGAAGGTCGATGCGGCGGATAAGGGTGCAAGCTTCTTGATCAGTCCCGAGATCGTTCAAGAGTGGGAGCGCAAACACAGGCCGCTTGGAGCGGGCGATGTGGTTTTGTTCCGCAGTGATTACTCGGACAAGTACTACAAGCCATTGGCGGAGGGTGGTGAACGATTTGTCCATACGGTGTTGCGATCGGAGACGCCCGGTTGGCCGGCTCCGACGCCGCAATGCATGGAGTACCTTGCGAGCCGCGGCGTGATGACCCTGGGACTCGATGGGGCCAGCATGGGGCCGGTCCCTGATCTTGCGGTTGCGACGCATCAGGCCGGCGGCAAGCACGGCATGGTTTGGATGGAGTGCGGAACGAATCTCGGTTCGTTGCCGGTGACTGGTGGAGCTTACGTCTTATTGCCCGCGAAGCACAAAGGCGGATCAGGTAATGAGGCCCGCGCGATCGGGTTCTCGAATCCCAAGACGGCCAAGCGATTGATTGACAGTGCGAAAGCGAAAAAGATCGCGGATCTGTCCGTGGTCATGGATGACGACCTGCCCGTGACGTGGACAGGCGGCGGGCCGGGCGAAGAGGCGACTCGCTACCTGGGCAAGACGCTGAATGCATTTTCGAAAACTCGAGGCCCCTATTTCGCCCGAACCCATACGCTCGACAGCCAAGCCGGGACGCACGTGGTCACGCCGAGTTACGCGCTGCCGCCGAAAGGCTTTGATCGCAAGAATTTTTCAGCAGACGTTCGTCGCGAGCTCGATGCATTCGAGAAAAAAAATGGAACGCTGCCGGCAGGCGGCATCACGGTCGATCGTTTGCCACTTGACCAAATGGTCGGTGATGCGCACCCGATCGACGTATCGTCGTTGATGGGAACAGTAGAAAAAGACAAGTGGCCTGCGTCGCCAACGATCAGCCTGGAATTCATCAAGCAGCATGAGCAAAAGCGTCCGATTAAAGCAGGCGAGGTGGTGATTTTTGTGTCGGGTTACAGCGACGCTCATTTCAAGCCGCTGCCGGAGGCTCCGGAGGTCGATCGTTTATTTGCGGCTCCACTGAGTGGCAAAGCGGAAGGATGGCCGGCACCAGCTCCCGAGGTCCTTGCCTACTTGGCCGACAAAGGTGTTCGCTGCGTCGGCACCGACGGTCCGACCATGGGCGGAGTCGAATCGAGTCGCTCGATGCAGGTCTACTGGACTGCCGCATCGAAGGGCATCGTACTCATCGAATTCCTGACCGGCGTGAAATCGTTGCCGGAGAATTTTTATTTCATCTTTGCGCCGATCCGAATAGCCGGACTTCGAGCTGGCTACGGACGAGCGTTGGCAGCCTATTAGTCTTCCGCCAAGTCGGCTGTTGAAATGGGGTTGATTGCGGTCTCGTGTCGAAGGAGGAAATCAAAGCGTGGCGAACGACAATTCAGGCTTAGCGTTGACGTGGGATCGCGTGCGATGGTTGTATCGGACGATGCAGATCATTAGGCAGTGCGAAGAGCAGTTAGCCAAATCGCACCAGCGAGGCTTGATCCACGGCGCTTGTCACACCTATGTGGGTCAGGAA
>JBJOLO010000740.1:0-7119 GCA_046045565.1 Planctomycetota bacterium
TCGAGTTCCTCGACCTCGGCAGGGACCCCCAACAAATCGAACTGAGCTCGTCGATACCACTGAGCATGGGAGGCAGCGGGGGATGGGGGCAATGACACCGACTCGAGACCTTCCAGAATGAAGCTGTCGAGCGGCGTAGCCGGCCAGCTGCGATCTTGGGTTGCGGGAATGGCGGGGCGGGCGATCGGCTGAAAGGCCCAATGGGTTTGCCGGTCGAGCGATACCCGTTCCGCAGCGCTGCGCGTTGTCGGCAACCCCGTGTTCGCCGGCCAATGCATGCCATCAACAACCCATTGTTTCAAGGCCTGAATATCGGCCGCCGCCAACGGCTGATTCGGAGGCATCTTGATTTCCGATTGATAACTCACAACCTGCAAGAGCAAGCTCTGGTCGATTTGTTGGCGATCGACGAGGTTGGGATGCGCATCGCTGCCTTTCATGATTGCGTCGCGTGAGTCGAGGCGCAGGCCGGCTTCCTGTTTTTTGTCACCGTGGCATTCCCAGCATCGAGCAGCCAACAGGGGACGGATTTTTTGCTCAAAAAACTGCTCCGCGTTCCGTTTGGCCGCCTCATCGGCCATGCCCTTCACCGAAAGCGGTGCCAGAATCAACAAGGCCGCCATGAAGAGAAGCTGTAATTGCGGGCTGCGAATCATATTAGGATGGCCACCACAAGATAGATGACAGGCGGGGGGGGACGATCTGCGGTTCCAAGCCCTCTTTTCGGACGGTCGGTTCGGAAGGCAATCAGGTCGTGCCATCCCGCAACCACGTGCACCCAATGCAAAAGAGGGACGCGGGCGATGCGGATGGAACCGCTGTCGGGGATGCCGCGCAACCTGCAGGTCCGACTTTAAGTAGACATCAAAGCGGAGGAGCCAACAAGTGTGACGGGTCGTTTCGATCGCCGTTCCAAAATGCAAAACGGGAGTCCTAAGGACTCCCGTTTGGGTGCAACATCGAACAACGGACTGGTGATTTTCAGCGGACGAGCCACACGGGCGAATAGATGAACGTGCTCGATGACGGGATTTCGGAGTAAATCCCGCCGCGAGTGACGATATTGGCAGGTTGAATCATCACGCGTTTCGAGGAGATGCTCCCGCGCAGATCGACGTCAACGATGCGAATGCCGCAGAACTTGACGATCGAGTAGGTGGCGTTATTACCAGGGTTCGTGACCGACCGGAAAACGGGGACGATGCGAGGCTTTCCGACAATCGAGACGAGTTCGTCCATGACCCCCGCGCTGATCCCCGTGTCGCCATTCAGGTAGAGAACTCCGGAACTGTTCAGTTGGATGCTTCCACCATGATGCGCGAGGTCCGCGGAATTGACGCCACTCACGATTTGACGCGCGATGTCGCGGGTGCTGTTATCCTGTCCTCCAATATCGACGGTTCCGCGATTGCCGGGTGCCCCCGTGCCTTGCGGATAGAGATTGCATTCGCGGATTCCATCGGATCCGCGAAGCACTTCAGCGGTTTCGGTGTCGTAGCTCCATTGATCGGTGCCACCGCCTGCCAGCAGGTCGCCCCACGTTTCTTCATCAAGCGCGAAGGGCAGGATATCCAGATTGCCGCCGGTGGATGGATTCGTGAAGCCTTTGACGCTCGTCAGGATCGCCGCCGTGGCGTCGGTTTGCATGTTCAAGTCGGACAGTCCGAAGACACGACCGAAGAAGAGCGGTACCGAGCCGTTTTGAGAACTCGAACGCTGGACGCGGACATTGACCGCGTTCGGCGTAAACGCGCCGGAGGTTACCATCGCTGTGCTGGGATCCGAGGGATTCGCCAGATATCCGACGGTGACATCGTTCTCCCCGAGCGTCGGCGCGTTATTCAACACCTTATTCATGGACGCGTATGCCGCGGCGGTTACACGTGCCTTGGTAGTCGTTGTTGCGGTATTCGCATAGCCTGCCGGTGCGGCCGTGTCGACTAGATCCCAGCATGCAGCGATTGCTGCCGCATCGGCTGACCTCTGCATTTGATCGCGCGAGACGTAGAGATAACCAAGGTCGATTGAGAAGGCGAGCAGGCCCATGACCATGATCATCATGAAGGCCGACAAGACCAGGATGTTTCCCTTGCGAGGTCGAAGAAAGCGCGGCATATAGGCATATCTCTGGGGGTAATCTCACGATTCGCATGAAGCCGGGCTCGGCTCCATCGGGAAGTACAGCAGGCGAGTTGGTTACAGTTCCACACTCCGTGGAGTGTCGTTTACCACGACAGTCCCATCGGACATCGTGACCCGTACGCGCTTGAGCGTCATCGACTGCACGCGGTTCGAAGCATATCCGACTCCGGAATTGGCAATCGAAACTTCCGGGTCGTAACCGTTCAAGTTTGACAGCGTGGTCGACTGGCTCACGCGCAATCGGCTGCCGTCCCCACCAAAGGCGTTCCAGGTTTCCGATTGCCCGTTGACGATCTCGAAGGTCAATCGGCCATCGGCAAGGCTCATGGAAGCCGTCCATGTGACGGTTTCATTTTCGCGGCTCATGACGACATTGCTGCCGTAACTTGCGTTCGACCCTTGGGTCGTGCCATCCCAAGCCAGAAGACGCAGTCCGCCAGGCGAAAAGAAGGGGGAACTATGGTGATTCATCTCGAAGGTGGCGTGCGCGCCATCGAGATTGCCTCGAGGCGATATCGCGCAGGTGATCTGCGGGGCGACGAGATTCATCTCGGGGTTCTTCACCACGACTTCCCAGTCTTCCTCGATCCGAACCACATGCTGACCGTACGCAAGGGATTCACCCATGAAAAACGCGAGGCTCACAGACAGAATCCGTACCACGGACGCGAAGCGCGCGCAGGTTCTCATCAGGAAGACTCCGGATAAAAGAGAAAACGAAATGTCGAAGCGGTTCTGCCGTCGCGCGAGAATACGCGCGTTGATCGTCAGGACATAGGCTTCATCGCGGGCGGTGCCCGGGTGGAAGACGGGTGTCATGAGTGCTGACGGAATGCCGACAGTCTCACGAACACACGCGTTCCAACACAACCCTAGGTCGTACAGTTGCGACTGTCAAATCGCTTGGAAAGATTCGCCGTTTTGCGTTGCGCGGGTTTGCGTCCGCAGAGGCTGAAGAGTCCCCTGGCGTCCGTGCGATGGCATCTGGTCAGGAGGCGACCGAACGCTCTTGATGGGTGGCGGCGAGTTCCGCCCGCTCGCGGGATACTTGTTCGGAGAGCCGATTGAATTCGTCTGCGAATTCGACCCAATAGTCTCCGTCGCGCAAGCGGATCGGCGGTACCGACTCGCCGTTTGCCAGTTTCTTCATCGAATTGCGAAGTCGCAACGCGGGTCCGACGATTCGATGGCTGGCGCGTACGCAGTCGAATAGCACGATCGGAAGCAAGAGGATCGAGCCGATTAATGCCGGGCCGCCTCGATTCCACGTTGATTCCAGCAGAGCGAACGACGAACTCGGGCGATCGACAAACATGGTCCAAATCGTCAGCATCAAGCTCACGGAAAGCAGGCAGTATCCCCAGTAGATCGAAACAATGGCGATGATCGGGCCTTGCACCTCGCGATCGATAAAAAATCGATAACGACGATCTTGGGGCATGGCTGGTTTCCTTGCGTGCTAAACAATGCGGATGGAACCTCATGCAAAGTTAGGTTGTCGAACACCCCGTTTCCGGGGTTGGCGGTGGAATCGCGTAAGTCGATATCCGGATAAGGCGCGAATGTGCGGATAACGCACAGACGGACGATTATTCCGATATCGACTCGCGGTGAGTTCCGGCGATCGTCGTACTGTTTTCGCCAACGCGCGGTTGATTTGAGGAAGGCGATGCGCGTCGGAAGTTGCCTTGCGAGGGTCCTGCAGCAACGTTTTGCCGGCGCTGGCAGTGGCAGGAAGAACGATTGTCAGAGTTTCGGCGGCGAGGTGCGATCGTCCGGAACAATGCTCAGTCCGTCGGATGCTCGGAGTTGCAACTTGTAAGTCTTGCCTTTTTCAGCTTTGATCGAGACCGCCTCGCCATGCGCGGCCCGGATCCCCATGTCTTTTGCCTTCGCTTCGTCGTTGGCAATGGTCCAGAACTCGTCCCAAATCCGCTTCTCAAATTCGGAGACCACGCCGCCTCGCGTGTAAGCCTGCGGGGGGCGATTGGTGACATCGAGCCATGCGCCCTCGCGAGGCTGTTGCTGGTCGCCGAAAATTCTCCGGAAGAGCACCAGGGAAGTGGCGCGGTCTAGATCCGCTTTCTCGATGTACTCGTCATCGAATTTCACGATCCAGTTATCGATGTAGATAATCTCGCCGCGGACGCGAAACGTGCGGGCCTCGTCGATCGGAACGCCCTCGCTGTTGACCTCGACAAACTCAACCTGCGTCTCGGTCTTTCCCGTCTGAGCGTCGGTGCTCTGATCGAGGATCGAAAGTCGTGCGAGTCGACGGTCTACCTTCAGCAAGCGGATCGCTGTATCGAGGCGGTTGATGTTTGCATTGAGGGTTGCGATTTCCGCGTCTTTTTCTTCCAGTCTTTCAGCCTGTTCCCGCAATTGTTGCTCGCGTTCGTCAAGCCGCGATCGGGTCTGAGTCAATTGCTCCTGCATGGAATCGAGTTCGCGCTGCTGGCGGGCCGATTCGATTTCGTGGGCGTAGTAAGCGGAGTATCCTTTCCAACTGGCGATCGCCAAACCGCCGATGGCGACTGCAGCGAGCAACGTTCGGATCAAGCTGTTGATCGTGCGAAGGGAATCAATCGTGCCTGCCATCAAGGATCTCCAATCGCCACCGTTTCGGTTTGAAAAGTCGCATGTTAAACAGACAGCAGGTTCTTCACCGCTAATCCGATATCGGGCTGCGACATCAAATGCTCGCCCACAAGAATGGCATCGACGCCATGGGCGGAAAGCAACTGAACATCTGCCGCGGATCGAATACCGCTCTCGGCGACGAGCACACAGTCGTCGGGGACCTGGGGGCTTAATCGGACGGTATGCTGAAGATCGGTTTCAAAGGTGCGCAAGTCGCGATTGTTGATGCCGATCAAGGTGGCTCCCGCATCCACGACACGCATGAGATTTTCGGGTTCGTGAAACTCAACCAGCGCCGCCATTCCTAAGGCATGGGCCTCCTGCAGGAGCGATCGCAGCAGGCAGTCATCGAGGCACTCGGCGATCAACAGGATGGCATCGGCGCCAGCCAGTCGCGCTTCGAGCACCTGATAGCGGTCGATCATGAAATCTTTGCGCAACAGAGGCAGGTCGATAACCTGTCGGATCGCCTTCAAGTACTCGAGACTGCCCTGAAAGTACTGAACGTCCGTCAAGACACTCAGGCAGGTGGCGCCACCGCGGGCGTACGCTCGAGCGATGTCGAGCGGTTGGAAATCGGCGCGAATCAGGCCTTTGGAGGGACTGGCTTTTTTCACTTCGGCGATCAGCTTCAACGGCCCGGGGGCACTGAGCGCAGCAAAAAAGTCGCGAACCGGCGGTGCATCGCCCAGGCGGTCTCGTAGAGAAGATTCGGGATTCGCTTCCTTGGCGCTGGCGATCTCCTGCCGCTTGGTCGCCATGATTCGCTCGAGAATCGTGTGCATGACTATGAGAATACCTACGGTCGATAGCCGCAGGCAAGTGGCACCGGTAAGTGGCCTATTCGGTGGCACTGTTCAGTGGCACTGTTCAGTGGCACGGGTAAGTGATCGCAGGGGCGTGCAGCCGCGTTCAAAAAAAACGGAATTCGGCTAGACTAGGGAATCAATCAGGAGTTGCCCATGCTCGTATTGCGGGACGTGAAGAAGCATTACCGGGAGCCCAACGGGCATGATCTGCCGGTTTTGGACATCCCGCGCTTTACGATTGCGGCCGGAGAGCAGGTCGTTTTGGTTGGGAAGAGCGGCGGAGGCAAGACGACGTTGTTGCACGTCATCGCGGGGATCACGCGAGTCGATTCCGGCGTCATCGAATTTGATGGGCGCGATATCGCGAAGCTGAGCGAACCGGCTCTCGATCGCTACCGTGCGTCGCGAATCGGATACGTTTTTCAAACTTTCAACCTGCTTCCCGCGTTCAACGCGTTGGAGAACGTGGAATTGGGTATGGCGTTCGCCAAGGGCCCCAAAGATTCCGCTCATGCAAAAAAGCTTCTCGATCGCGTCGGGCTGACCAAACGCTGGAGTCATAAGCCGTCTGCCATGTCGGTCGGTGAGCAGCAGCGTGTTGCGGTGGCTCGAGCGCTTGCGAATCGGCCGAAGTTGCTCCTGGCCGATGAGCCCACGGCCAACGTCGATCCGGGCAATCAACAGAGGATTATTGATCTGATTCGGCAGAGTTGCGAAGCGGAGAAGATCGCCCTGCTGATCGTGACGCACTCGATGGAAGTAGCGGGGCAGTTCTCGCGTGTAGAGCGGTTAGAGGAAATCAACCGGGTAGGCCAGGCATGAGTCTTTGGAAAATTGCTTTGCGGAGCATTCAGCACCGGTTCTTCGCATCGTTGTTGACGGTGATTTCGATGGCGCTCGGAGTCACGTTGGTGGTCGCCGTACTGTCGATCCATGGGATCATGCAGGAGTCGTTCACGACCAATGCCAGTTTGGGCTACAACATGATCGTCGGCGCGAAAGGCGGCAAGTTGCAACTGACGTTGAACACGGTCTACTACCTGAGCGCCCCAGTCGAGAATATTCCGTACGACTACTATCTGGAGTTTCTTCCGGCGTCGAGGCGTGATGCCGAGTTGAACACCGCCATTCGGGCTCGCGCTCACGGCGTCCGTCAGACGATGGCAAGCATCGATACCGTAGCTGCGCTGGGGGGCGGACTGTTGCCCGCATCGCTGCTGGCGGGGGCCGTGAATGAGCAGGCGCTGGAGCGAGCCGGTGCAAAGCAACTGGATCGCGGTCGAGACGGAAAGTTTTTGCAGTACACCGAGTTTGCCATCCCTGTTTGCCTGGGAGATTACCTCGGCAACTTTCGCGTGGTTGGCACGGTGCCCGAAATGTTTGAGCGGTTGCGATTCGGCGAGGATGGTGATCGCGAGTACGAATTTGCAAAGGGGCGTAACTTTCAAGCGTACAGCGACGAGTTCGGATACTTCGAAGCGGTCGTCGGTTCGACGGTTGCTCGCGAGATGAATCTAAAAGTGGGCGA
>JBJOLO010000747.1:0-3195 GCA_046045565.1 Planctomycetota bacterium
CGGCATGGGCCGAGGTAATCTCGTCGGACGCACCGACGCGCATGCCGGCGACGTCGAGGAAACGCTGATGTCTCCCAAAGATATTCTGGCTACCGCGTTCCATTTGTTGGGGATCGATCCCCATACCACCGTGCCGGATCCGGAGGGACGTCCGCTCCCCATTACCGGTACGGGAAACTTGCGAACGGAACTCCTGGGGTGAGAATTGGCCATGGCTGACGCGACGATTGCCGTATTGACCGACTCCACAGCCGCCCATCTCGAAGCGTACCTTGCAGGGCTTCGTGATTCGCCCGAGGTAGCAGGTGTGGTGGTCGCAGATCCTAGCGGCGAGAGTGAAGTGACGGCTAGGAAAATTCTGGGCGAGCGACTGGTTGGTTTCGAACGACAGCACGCGAAGGTACTGGAGCAAGTCCGCCCCGCGATGGCGCTGGTGACTTTGGAAGCATCGCGCTCCCCGCCGTTAATCGAGATGGCACTTGAAGCCAACTGCCATGTGCTCGCCGAGAAACCGTCGTGCGTACGCATCGCCGATTTTCGCGCGCTCGCTAGGCTCGCCGATATGAAGCACCGGCATCTGATGTTGGCACTCGCCAATCGACTGCTGCCCACGATGCAATTAGCGCGCGAGATGATCACGCGAGGCGATTTCGGGAAGCTTTACGGATGTGAACTGCATATCGTCGCGGATCAAACACGATTGAAGAATCCGAGTTACCATCAGTCGTGGTATGCCGATCGGGAACGGTCTGGCGGCGGTCACCTGATGTGGCTCGGTATCCACTGGGTCGACCTCGTGATGTACTTGACCGGACAGTCGATCGTCGAGGTTTGCGGTTTTACGGGAATCGTTGGCGGCCAGTCACTCAAGATCGAAGATTCCGCTGCGATGGCGGTGTGTTTCGAAAATGGGATGTTTGGCACCGTGACGAGCGGGTACTATCTCGACAAAGGCTATCATTCCCACATCAAGATTTGGGGTGCCGATGGCTGGTTGCAGCTCGATCCGCACGGAGGCGAGGCACTGCAGTGGTATCGGGGCGGTCGGCCCGACGCACGCGTCGAGCGTTATGAAGGACCGGCCGTAGCGGGCAACTACACGCCGCTGGTGCAAGCAGCGATTCGAGCAAGCCTTGATCGATTGATGCCGCCTATTTCCACTGCGGAGAGCTTACGCGCGCTGGAAACAATCTTTGCGTGCTATCGAGCGTCTCAGGGACGACGCGTCGAGCGCGTCAGCGGGTAGAGCCAATCGTAGGCTGCGTCGGTGTGGGAGAAAGTTCGAGAACGTGTGGTGGCTGCTCCGCCGTCAGGTGCCACCGACCGAGCTTGCTTCGGCTCGGTCCGCTTGGCAGCTTTCGTTGGAGCGACCGCCGACGTTCTCGTTGCTCGGTCCAGTTGTTCTGCTGATATGGCGGTCGGCAGCGACTCCCTCAGGCTCGTAAACTCAGTCTGAATCGTTGCTTCGTCGGGTGTCGTCGGATCGCTTGGCGGTGTCGCCGGTTCGCTCGGCGGCGTCGTCGGTTCGCTTGGCGGTGCCGTCGATTCGCTCGGCGGTGTGGTCGGTTCGCTCGGCGGTGTCGTCGGTTCGCTTGGCGGTGGCGCCGGTTCGCTTGGCGGTGGCGCCGGTTCGCTCGGCGTCGTCGTCGCTTCGCTTGGCGGTGCCGTCGATTCGCTTGGCGGTGTGGACTGTTCGCTTGGCGGTGTCGTCGGTTCGCTTGGCGGTGTGGTCAGTTCGCTTGGCGGTGTCGCCGGTTCGCTCGGCGGTGTCGCCGATTCGCTTGGCGTTTCTAGATCGCTCGGAGTTGTGACGGCAGGCGGTTGTGTTTTTTCGCGTTTGACGGAGGGCTTGGTCGTGACGCCGCTAAAGGGGCCTCGGTTGTTATTACGCTTCGCCGCAGGGCCTGGAGTTGATTCCGGCTCGGTCTTTGGCTCGCGAACTTCGACGGGCGTCGTGATCTCACTCGGCAACGTGTAGTACTGTTGATAGGCAATCAGCCCGATGCAGACTCCGGCGACCACGAGGAGTGTCGCGAGTCCGGCAACCACGTCGATGGCAAAACGGCGTCGTTGGTCTTGGATGGCGAGCCTCGAAAGGGTCGACATGACTTGCGGGACCTCGGCAACGGATGTGCTGCGGGGCGCGTTGAGTGCCGCAGTCACTGCTGCCAGATGGGGCGTTCGTTCGGCGTCGACGTTGGGTTGTTCGTGGGAAGGCGAGGAAGCAGGCGTAGTATTGCCAGGAGTCGCTGTGAGAGCGGCCATCGGCGGTGCCATGTCGATGCTTCGAGGTGTTGGCTCGGGTATCGACGGAGTTGCTGGGGGCGAGGTTAAATCCGTTCGTGCAACGTGCTCGGCTGATTGCTGGCGGCTCAGGGCCTCGTGCAGCGCTGCGACTTCCTTGATCAATGCTTCCTCGCGGTTGGTCGATTCGGCGAGAGCAAGTGACTGATGTCCGAAAAGCTGTTCCAGCTCGGCAGACCGCTTACGGCTGGCCAGTTCGTTTTCTCGCAACCGGTCACGTTCCGATTCAACCTGCTCCTTGATTTTCGTCAGCTTGCAAAATTCGTTCTCAGTCGTCTCCAGGGCGTTCCACAAACGTTCTTGTTCGTCGGCCGCAGTGAACGCGTTCTTCTCAAACTCCGCTGCTTGGGACGTCAATGCACGCTGCGTCGTTTCGAGTTGCTGCTGCAAGGCGAGTTCGCGACGTTGAGCCTCAGCCGATTGGGCTGCGTGATGTTGGATCTCGTCGCGCAGGGAGTCAATCAGATTCTTGTCGGATTGGTGCTGTTGTTGCACTCGAGCCAATTGTTCCTGGTCAAGTTGCTGACGTTTTCGTTCGCTCTCCAGTTCAATGGCCAGCTGTTCGTTTGATGCTTGAAGCGACTGCTGTTCGAGTTGCAATTGGCTGACGGTGTTTTCCGCGTTCGCCAGGGAGGAGGTGGTTTCGGTCAAGTGGCGACGCGCTTCTTCGAGTTCCGCGATGCGTGCGGCGACTTGTGATTGAAGTGATTCGATGGAGTGTCGATCCGCGGCGGCTCGTTCGGCACTGGCTTCCAGTTCCCCGGTGAGGACTTGTCGTTGTTCCTCCATTCGCTGCTGGAGTTCCGTAAATGCGGTCGCCTGCTGCGCAATCTCGTCTCGCAGTTGTTGCTCGAGTTCAGACCATTGCTGTCGCGAGATCTGAGTTGCCTG
>JBJOLO010000766.1:0-3942 GCA_046045565.1 Planctomycetota bacterium
CAAGGACAAATTGCGGCCCAACGCTTGGCCGTATCGTGACTACGTGATTCGATCGTTGAATGCCGATAAGCCGTACACGCAATTTATTCTGGAACAGTTGGCCGGTGACGTGCTGTTTCCCGACGTGCCCGAAGCGATCGAGGCACTCGGTTTCATTTCCGCGGGCCCGTGGGATTTTGTGGGGCACGCGGAAGTGCCCGAGTCGAAGATCGATGGACAGATCGCTCGCATGCTCGACCGCGACGACATGGTGGCGACCACCTTGAATGTGTTCATGAGCACCACGGTGCAGTGTGCTCGCTGTCACCACCACAAATTCGATCCGATCTCGCAGGAAGATTACTACAGTTTGCAGGCGAATTTTGCGGCGGTGGATCGAGCCGATCGGGCGTACGATGCGGATCCTGCGGTAGCCGGGCGACGTGTCGCGTTACAGCGGAAACGCGAGCAGTTGGCTGCAGCGAGGACGGAACTCGAAAAGCAAATCCTGCGACAGGCGGGCGCGCCGCTTGCGAAAATCGATCAGCAACTTGCCGAGTTTACCAAGCGGGCAGCGGGCGGTGAGAAGCCCGAGTTTGGTTATCACAGTAACATTGAGTCGCGGGCCGATGTGGTGAAGTGGGTGCAGGTAGACCTGGGTGAGCCGCGAGCGATCGAGGATCTGATCTATGTCGCGTGCCACGACACGTTTAACAACATTGGTGCCGGGTTCGGTTTTCCTGTTCGTTATCGCATTGAAGTGTCGAACGATGAGCGATTTGAGGCGGGAGTGCGGGTGGTCGTTGATCACACGGCTGCCGACGTGCCCAATCCTGGCGTGACGCCGCAGACGGCGCGGGTCGGAGGCGACCCGATTCGATACATTCGCGTGACCGCGACCAAACTGGCGACGCGTCAGAACGACTATATCTTTGCGCTCGCCGAGCTGATGGCTATCGACAAGGATGGAAAAAATCTCGCGGTTGGAACGGTGGTGAATTCGATCGACTCGATTGAAGCACCTGTGCGCTGGACCCGGAAGAATCTGGTCGATGGCTACTACTACGGCGTGCAGGAGGGAAGTGCGGCGGAGATTGTGAAGCTGCAGTCCCAACGCCGGGAGCTGCTTGACAAGTCGCTTGATCAGGCCACGCGCGACGCGTTGGCGAAGTGGGAGTCGGAGCAAAAACAGGTGGAGGCGGATTGGAACGCGTTGCCGCCGAAGCAGGTCGTGTTTGTCGGTACGGTGCATCATGGAAGCGGTGCGTTTACCGGCACGGGAGCGTCGGGCGGTAAGCCGCGGGAAATCCGCGTGCTGCATCGAGGCGACATCAAGAATCCAGGGAAATTGGTGGGTCCGGGCGCGATTCCGCTGTACGAAAAGCTTGCGTATCGCTTTGAATTGCCCGACGGTCATGTCGAGGGCCAACGGCGCGCAGCCTTGGCGCAGTGGGTGACTTCGACCGACAACAGCCTCACGTGGCGATCGATTGTGAATCGCGTTTGGCAATATCATTTCGGCCGAGGCATCGTCGATAGCGCCAACGACTTCGGACGCATGGGACAATTACCCACCCATCCGGAACTGCTCGACTGGTTAGCCATTGAATTTCGCGACGGCGGCCAGTCGCTCAAGACGCTTCATCGTTTGATTTGCAACAGCGCGACCTATCAGCAGGTTTCGGAGTTTCGGGAAGACGGCAATCGGATCGATGCCAACAATCAATTCTTGTGGCGGATGAATCGGCGGCGATTGGAAGCGGAAGCGATTCGCGACAGCACGCTCTTCGTGGCAGGGCGGCTCGATCCCGTCATGTATGGTCCGGGCTACTGGGACTTTGTGCTGGAAAAGCCCGAACATTCGCCGCACTATGAGTATGACAAGCAGGATCCGAACGATCCCAAGACGCATCGGCGGTCGATTTATCGATTCGTGGTGCGCTCGGCGCCCGATCCGTTTATGGAGACGCTGGATTGCGCCGATCCGTCGCTATTAGTCGATAAACGCAATGAGACGATCAATGCGTTGAGTGCTTTGGCGATGCTGAACAACAAGTTCATGGTGCGGATGAGTGAGCACTTTGCGGCGCGCGTGGAGCGCGAAGCCAACGATGTTCCTGGGCGGGTGACGGCGGCCTTTCATCGGGCGGTGGGGCGGATGCCGTCGGACGAGGAGCGGGAAGGGCTGACTGCGTATGCCAATCAGTTCGGCCTGGCGAACACCTGTCGCGTGATTTTTAACCTCAACGAGTTCGCCTTCGTGGATTAGCCGCGTGCTTCGGCGCTGTGAGTTGGAGGAGGATGTGATGCGGATGCCGCTTTGTGATCGACGCGACTTTCTTTCGAGCTTCGGCGGGTTGGCCGTGGCTTCGATGCTGGCCCGCGATGGTTGGTCGAGCGAGAAAGCGGCGGGAGGGGTGCTGCACCATCCAGCCAAGGCGAAGCGGGTCGTGCAGCTTTTCATGTCGGGTGCGGCAAGTCACGTGGACTTGTGGGATTACAAGCCCGAGTTGGAAAAGCATCACGGTAAGCCGTCGAGTTTCGGCGAGCATGTGGAGGTTTTTCAAAACGGTTTGGGACCGTGGCTCAAGTCGCCCTGGAGTTGGAAGCAGTACGGCAAATGCGGCAAGCATCTCAGTGAGATCACGGCGCCGATGGGCGACGTGGTCGACGAAGTTGCCTTTGTGCACAACATGGTGGGTAAGACGGGTGTTCACAGTCAGGCGACGTTGTTGCAAGCGACCGGTTTTCAGGTGCCTGGCTTTCCCGGGATGGGGGCCTGGATCAGTTATGGTTTGGGCAGCATGAATGACAATCTACCGACGTTCGTGGTGCTGCCGGATCATCGCGGGTTTGGTCCGAGCGGGCCCAAGAACTGGTCGGCCGGATTTTTGCCGGCATTGCATCAGGGAACGGTGATCCGGCCCGGTGTGAGCAATCCGATTGCGGATCTGTTTCCGGATCGGGCGGAGTTCATTTCCCGGGAGAGCGACGCGCAGGCGCAGCAGGTGCTGCGGATGTTGAATCGGCGGCACGAAGCCGGAAGGCCCGGCGATTCGCGACTCGATGCGCGAATCCGCTCGTACGAGCTTGCCGCACAAATGCAACTCAGCGCACCGGAAGCACTCGACATCTCCCGCGAGCCGGCGCACATCTTGAAGATGTACGGACTGGATCACGGCAAGACGGAATTTGACAAGGAGATCAATGATCTCGAAGAGACCGATTATTTTGGCCGCAAGTGTCTCGTAGCGCGGCGGCTCTTGGAGCGCGGTGTGCGATTCGTGCAGATCTGGTCGGGATGCGACAACGGGTTTCCGCGCCGCAATTGGGATTCCCACGAAAATCTGCAGCGCGATCATGGGCCGCTGGGGTTGTCGGTCTCGCGCGGTGCATCAGCCTTGATTCGCGATCTGCGTCAGCGCGGCATGTTGGACGACACCATTGTGTTGTGGACCACCGAATTTGGCCGCATGCCATGCAGCCAAGGGAACGAGGGTCGGGACCACAATCCGTTTTGCTTCACCAATTGGCTCGCAGGCGGTGGAATTCGGGGCGGGATGAGCTATGGTCCCAGCGACGATTGGGGCTACAAACCCCTTGATCGCAACAACCCGACGCAGGTGTACGACATTCACGCCACGATCCTGCACCTCTTGGGGATCGATCATACGCGACTAACCTTTCGCCACAACGGCATCGATAGGCGATTAACCGATGTGCACGGACATGTGATCAACGAGATCGTGGCGTAAGTCAGCGCACGCTTGTTTAGCTCCGGTCTCCATCTAAATGCATGGAGTGCATTTCAATCGCAATGCGCGAACGCTCGGCGAGAGGCGCGACGCGCGCGAATCGAGTCACCGATACCAAACCGGATAGCTAAAACCAAACCGGAACTCAAGCCAGAATCGAGTCTCCCCTCGCCCCGATATGCTCGGGGAGAGGGGTCGGGGGTGAGGG
>JBJOLO010000783.1:0-7942 GCA_046045565.1 Planctomycetota bacterium
TCGTGTGCTACGTTTCCGCTCATCTGGGTCGGTGGTTTGGTCACGACGTACGACGCGGGAATGGCTGTTCCCGATTGGCCCAACACCTACGGCTACAACCTGTTTCTTTACCCGTGGCAGAGCTGGGTCTTTGGACCGTGGGATTTATTTATCGAACATGGCCATCGACAACTCGGAGCGATCGTCGGACTGCTCGCGATCGCTTTACTGGTTAGCATCTTGCGTCGTGAACGTCGGGCTTGGGTTCGAATGTTGGCGGTCGTCGTGCTGCTTGCCGTCATTGCCCAAGGCGTGCTCGGTGGCATGCGCGTTCTCTACGACAATCGACAACTGGCCATGTTGCACGGCTGTTTCGGTCCGGCGTTTTTTGCCATGACAGCGGCGATGAACGTGTTCCTCTCAACGTCCTGGCGTTCGCCTATCGCTGCCGAAACGAAATCGAATCCCCGTCTGGTGCGATTATCGCTCGCACTGGTAGTGCTGACTTACTTGCAACTGGTACTCGGTGCGACGATGCGGCATTTGCCATCCTTCGTTACGCCTCCGTTCTTCCGAGCTATTGTCATCTTCCATTTGCTGACTGCCGCCGCTGTATTCGGTCACATCGCAGTGTTGGCGTGGCGCATGGAACGCGAGCAGCGTGCACCGCGTGTACTTCGATGGGTTACGCGATGCCTTTCGCTGTTAGTGATCGTCCAGATCAGTTTTGGGGCAGGCACCTGGGTCGTGAAGTACGGCTGGCCGGAATGGTTCGCCAACTGGGGCTTGGCCGCGACCTACGTGGTGGAAGCAAAAAGCATGTTGCAATCGCTGACGGTGACAGCGCATGTGGCGTTTGGTTCTCTGTTGTTGGCCTCGAGCACGGCGTTCGCCGCATTGGCCACGCGACGCTGGCTCCCGGTTGGTCAATCGATGGTCTCGACTGACGCGGTACGACCCGATCGCATCGATGGCAGTCGCGCAACCCGACTAGCAGTGGAGGCCACCCGATGAGCTCCGTCATGACGGCAGAACGCACGCGAACCTCACTGTTCGCAAAATGGTCCGACTGGGTCGTGTTGATTAAGCCTCGTATTAGCGTGATGGTCCTGATCACGGTCGCGATGGCATCGTTTGTTGCTCGTTGGGGGCAAGCCGACCCGATTACTCTGGTGCATACGCTGCTTGGCGTGGTGCTGGTCGCTGCCAGCGCAAGCGCGATTAATCAGTGGTTGGAAGTCGATGTCGATTTGCTGATGCCGCGGACCGCCGATCGTCCGCTGCCGTCCGGTCGACTGACACCACGTCAGGTCATGATCTTCGCGATTGGGACAGGTATCCTCGGCCACGCGTACCTGTTTTTCTTCGTCAACAGCATGGCCGCCGCCTGGGGCTTCGCGACCTGGATGATTTACGGGTGGATCTACACCCCGCTGAAGCGTCGTTCGGCACTGAACACGGCCATTGGTGCGATTTCGGGCGCGACGCCGATCTTAATTGGATGGTCGGCGACAGGCACGGCATTGGACTTGCGCGCCTTGGGCTTGTTTTTGGTTTTGTTCCTGTGGCAGTTTCCGCACTTCATGGCGATTGCCTGGATGTATCGCGAGGAGTATGCCCGCGCGGGCATTCGCATGCTGACGGTAGTCGACCCGAGCGGTACGCAAGCAGGCCTGCACGCGGTGTTCGCCGCATTGGCTCTGCTGCCCGTGAGTTTTATCCCCGCCTTGTACGTTTCCCCGCCCGGAGCGTCGCTCTATGTCGCACTGGCCTTTTTGCTTGGAGCGGCGCAACTTGCTTGTGCCGTGCTGTTTTTCGCCGTGCGATCTCGCAATACTGCGAGATGGCTACTGCGAGCATCCTTGATTTACCTCCCGGCACTCGTTGTACTTTTAATGCTTCTTCCTTGGTTTTAATCAGCCGCACTTTGGATAGATATCATGACGGATTCTCATTCCAACGCCGACAGTCACGGACATGGACATGTGCACTTGGTCTACCAACCGGCGCTTCCCATCGCCAACGGAAAGTGCTGTCTCTGGTTGTTCCTATCGACCGAAATCATGTTCTTCGCAGGCTTGATCGGCACCTACATCGTGCTGCGATTCGGAGCGCCGGCAGGAACTTGGCCGCTGCCCCATGATGTCCACCTGCTGGAACCCGTCGGCGCGTTCAACACGTTCGTGCTGATTTGCTCCAGCGTCACGGTCGTGCTCGCCTTGGAAATGGCGAAAGCGAATCGCACGGGTGCCGCCAAAATGTTTACGCTCGTCACCTTCGTGCTGGGCTCCTTGTTCCTTGGAATCAAGGCGTTCGAGTACAACGCCAAATTTGCTCACGGTATCTATCCGGCTCGACCGCACAGCCGCATCTACGACAAGGCCGACATCAACTACGTGGCTGCGGTCCGTACGCGTTTGGCATCGATGATCAGCACGCTCGACAAAGATCGCTCCGACTTTGAAACGATGCCGAACGACAAGGAACGACTCGCTCAAGAGATCAAGGACCTGGAGCAGCGGCAGGCGGAACTGCGAAAAGAACGATCGGATGCGGACCAGGAACGCCGTCAGGAAATCGACAAGGAGATTCAGGGTAACGACAAGTCGATGGCCAGAAACGCCACGCAATTGAGCGACATCAACAAACGATTCCCCTCGCTCGAAGCCACCAAGGCCGAACGAGGTGAGCAACTGAAAGTTTGTCAGGATCTCCAGCGTTACGTCGTTCAATGGGCAGAACGAACAGCCGCCACGGATGATCAAGCTCGCGATCGGCAAGCCGCGATGGAACTCCTTGCTCACTTCATCTATCCGATTCACGGCCTGGAGCCGATGGCGTTTCTCGAATCCCTGTCGGCAGAGATGAAGGCCAAGCAGGCGAACATCAAGTCGGCCTTGGCGAACGCCAAGGATGAAGCCGAAAAAACGCAACTCGAGGATGACCTCGATCGCACCGAGGGGTGGTTGCGCGTGGTGCAGGGTGAAGCCGGCGAGTCTCAAAAGAGTTCCGGCCCCGCGCTGACGAAGCTGAAGGAAGGGCTGAACGAAGAGTATCACTGGCTGGCGTTGCCGATCCGGATTCCGAGTGGCAACATGTGGGCCAGCACCTATTTCCTGCTGACGGGATTCCATGCCATCCACGTGATTGTCGGCCTGCTGCTGTTCGCGATGATGCTGGCCCGAAAACTGGATCGGACGCAAGCGTACTTCATCGAGAACTGTGGCTTGTACTGGCACTTCGTCGACTTAGTGTGGATCTTCCTGTTCCCGCTGCTGTACCTGTTTTAACCTCCACTGTTCCACTGATTTTAAGGATTTATCATGGCTGAGCACGGCTCTTCGGGTCATGCATCGCATGCTCATGCTGAACATGGGTCCGAACACGAGAATCACGGCGGGTTGACGAAATACGTCATCGTCTTTTTTGCACTCTGCGTGTTGACGGGCGCCTCGTTTTTCACCTACTCCGACTTGTGGCCATTCCACAGCACGCCGGCGGTCGGTTGGGCTTTTATGATGGCGGTTTCCTGCACCAAGGCGATGCTTGTCATCTGCTTCTTCATGCACTTGATCTGGGAAGCGAACTGGAAGTATGTGTTGACGATTCCCGCCAGCATCATGTCGATCTTTCTCTGTCTGGCGCTCGTGGGTGATATTGGCATGCGAACGCGGTATTATTCAGAGGAACGGTGGCTGAACTCTTCGGAACCGATCGAACGCGAAACCGGACATGCAACGGGACATGCTGACGACGCGCACGAACACGATCACAACGGGAACGATTCGGACCACCCTTCGGGAGACAAACACTAGACGCGGCATTTCCAGCCGCCAATCGTCCCATGGTTTCCGCTCCGGCGATCGAATTAAACGAGCTTTCCTATTCGTATCAGCAACGAGCGGCGCTGAAATCGGTCTCGCTCACGGTTCAACCGCAGGAGATCTTCGTCTTTTTGGGCCCCAATGGCGGCGGCAAGACGACCCTCTTTCGTTTGCTCACCACGCTCATTCCCTGCCAACAAGGCAACGCCAAGCTTCTCGGCTTTGACCTCCGCACCCAGGCAAGACAGATCCGCGAGCGGATTGGTGTCGTGTTCCAGGCCCCCAGCCTCGACAAGAAACTCACGGTGCGAGAGAACCTGCGGCATCAGGCAGCCTTATACGGAGTACGAGGCCGGCTGCTAGAGGAACGCGAAGCGGAATTGCTCTCGCAACTCGGCTTAACCGATCGCATCAACGATCGAACGGAAACGTTGTCAGGAGGCCTGCGGCGGCGAGTCGAAATCGCGAAGGGGCTTATTCATCATCCTTCGCTGATCTTGTTGGACGAGCCGAGCACGGGCTTGGATCCGGGCGCTCGTGCCGATCTCTGGCATTACTTGATGCAGTTGCGTCGCGAGTCGGGTGTCACGGTGGTGCTGACGACGCATCTTCTTGAGGAAGCGGAGCGAGCCGATCGAATCGCCATCCTGAACGAGGGCTCGCTGGTGGCATTAGACACGCCGGATGCGCTGCGTGCTTCGGTTGGTGCGGACACCTTGATGATTCGGACGCGCGATCCCGATCGTTTGGCCGAGGCGATTCGACGTCAGTTTGAAATTGCGGCCACAATCGTCGACGGTCAGGTGCGACTGGAGGTGACAGAAGGTCCCTCCTGGGTGCCGCGATTGTTTCAGTCGTTCCCCAACGAATTGGAGGCGGTGACGCTGGGCAAACCAACGCTGGACGACGTTTTTATTGCGAAGACCGGGCATCGCTTCTGGCAGGCAAGATCGGAATCGCTTGCGGAGACCGCGGCCGATTCCCGCCGGCGTTCGCAGACAACCTTTCGCGTGTCGAATCGCGACCAAGGAGCATCGCGTGGCTGATCCGAAACCGGGCGTCGCAGCGACCGCATCTGCCTGGGATGCGACACGAATGCTTTGCTGGCGGGAGATTGTGCGTTTTTTTCGGCAACGCAATCGCGTGATTGGCGCGCTCGGACAACCGCTGTTGTTCTGGGTGCTGTTTGGTACCGGTCTCGATCGTTCGTTTCGACTCGATGATAGCGGCAATGCAGCGTCATTCCTGGAATATTATTTCCCGGGCACGTTGATGCTCGTCGTGCTGTTCACTGCCATTTTCGCCACGATCTCGATCATCGAGGATCGGCGCGAAGGATTCCTGCAATCGGTTTTGGTGGCCCCCATCCCGCGGGCGGTGATGGTGCTCGGCAAAGTCTGCGGCGGCACCGCGATCGCCGTGGGGCAGGGTATCCTGTTTCTGGGACTGGGATTCCTTTTCCGCTGGGATATGACCGTGCTGCGATTCGTGGGCGTGATCGTACTGCTCACGATCTCGGCCGTGGCGATGACGTCGCTTGGTTTCCTGATCGCGTGGCGGATGGAATCGACGCAAGGTTTTCACGCGATCATGAACCTCGCATTGATGCCGATGTGGTTATTGAGCGGAGCGTTTTTTCCAATCCCAGCGCATACGCCGGGCAGCGCGTGGTCGCAGGTCGCCCTGCATTGGACGATGCGGTGCAACCCGGTCACCTATGCAGTGACGGGGGTGCGGCATATGTTGACCGATGAATCGCTTCCCGAGCGTTTCTTCGTGCCGGCCCCGACCGTCTGTTGGGTGGCAACGATTTTGTTCGCGGTGATCATGTTCACGTTTGCGTGGAGAATCTCGGGGCAGCGTGTTTCGGGAGACCTGTTATGAAACGAACACTGTTGGCAGCCGCAGCCGGTGTGTTGATCGCCGGCGGCATTCTTATCGTCCTCACGGCCTGGGCGCGTCAACGGCGTGGCGAGTTAGAAATCAGCATCGGTAAGACCCAAACGACCGGCGCGCCAAAGGCCGAAGCGGATTGGCTGACCGAGTATCGCCTGACGGATCAGATGGGCAAACCGTTTGATTCGCATTCGCTGGATAAGCAAGTGCATGTGGTAAGCTTTTTCTTTTCGGCTTGCCCCAGCGCCTGCTTCAAGCAAAACACGAAATTGTCGGAGATCTGCAAAGAGTTCGTGCCGCAAGATGTTTCCTTCATCAGCATCACCTGTGATCCGGACACCGACACTCCCAGCGTGTTGAATCAATATGCGAAACGATTGAACGCTCCGGAGAAAGGCTGGTACTTCCTGACGGGCAAGATGGAGTATCTCCAGCGGGTTGCCTCGGAAGTCTATTCGGTGCCACTCGATAAGGGCACGCACGTCGAGTCGTTTCTCGTGATCGACAAGTGGGGCGTGCGACGTGGCAAGTTTGCCTGGAACGAGGCCGATCAGATTGCGGAAATGCGCAAGCTCTTGCCGCAGTTGCTCGCCGAAACATCACCACCGCCGCCGCCGAAGGGCGTCGTGCCTGCGACTCCACCGGCGGACGAGGAAGAACCGGGCTCGAATGCCGAAGCATCTGACGCCGCTCCGACTCCTGATCAACCGGAGAAGCCCGAATGAATCCGGCTGACCTGTTCCCGCATATCAATGCCTCGTTGAACGGACTGGCGGCCGCGTTGTTGATTGCCGGGTGGGTACTAATCCGCAAAGGGCATGAGGCAGCCCACCGCCGGGTGATGCTGTCGTGCTTTTTCGTTTCGATCGTGTTCCTGGCCAGCTACCTGACGTACCACTTCGGATTCAAAGACGGCGTGAGCACACCGTTTCCGAAATACCCGCCGGCGGCGATACGGATCCTGTATTTCTCGATCCTGCTGACGCACACCGTCCTGGCTGCGGCGGTGCCGTTCCTGGCGGTGCGTACCATCTATCTTGGCCTGAAAAACCGTCGCGACTTGCATCGCTGGTGGGCCAGGATTACCTGGCCTATTTGGCTTTATGTCTCGCTTACCGGCGTGGCCGTATACGTGATGCTGTATCAACTCTACCCGCCCGACCGATAATCAACTACAGTATGGTAGAGTTGCTACGGGGAAATGAGGCACCAGCTATGTCCCGAATCGCCAAATCGGTGTTGGTCGTTCTGCTGGCATTTGCGTTGGTAGGCGTGTTGTCCGAATACGTCGTTGCCTGCCCGAATTGCAAAGATGCCCTCTCTCAGAATGATCCGGCCCGCTCCGGGTTGGCTCGTGGTTTCTTCTGGAGCATCATGCTGATGCTGGCGACGCCACTCTTAATTACGGTCGGACTTGGCAGCTACTTCTATCTGTTGGTTCGAAAAGCGAAGCTCTCCGGCCAAGCGTATGTTCCAAGCACGCGGACGCCGATCGGTGACCAACGTGAACTCGCCGTAAGCGGTTCCTCTGCGGGACGCACGCTCTAGGAACGCCATCAGACCGTAGAACGTCAGCAGACCTTGTCTCGCATCGATTTCGGTCGCAGATGAGACTGGGATGCGGGCAATCACGGCCTGCTAGATCGCTGCACTTGATGCTCAGCTTCAGGGATTTCGAACTTATCGAGTTCGCTTGGTGCGTTTTACGGACGTCGTGTTGCCTGGCGGTTTCTCGTGGCGATGCCTCCTCGCCGTATTGAGTCTCGTGGGAGGAAGTGCGGCCAAGGCGCACGACAGTCGGTGAGTAGCGCACGGCACGAGAGCATTCAGCGCATCGGGTTGAAGCCCAGTAGCGCTACTCGAAGCCCGGTTTTGTCATCACGCGTCTACGCAAAGACATCGCAGTCGCATTCGTGCAGCTTATGAAGGATGCGGCAACAGAGATCCACTTCGCGTTCTATTGCGGTCGCGGGATGTTCACTGGCACGTTCTTCACACCCGCATTCTCGTTCTTTGTGGACGCGTTCTTCGACGAGCCGAATCATCATCGCCAACTCATCACGATTCAATTCCAGAAACATGGGACACCTCCGTAAGCCAAACCTTGAAACCAGCCTAATCGGATGGTTCTTGGAGCAGACCGTCGGTCTTCCCGACTTTGCTCAGGCCCTCACGGTTTGGGTGAGCGACATGAAGGCCCAATGCCAGCCAGTCCGACAGGACTCGAAGAACAAGGAAGAGGA
>JBJOLO010000804.1:0-6156 GCA_046045565.1 Planctomycetota bacterium
GGTTTCGGTTTGCGAAGCGTCGTGGTCATGACATGGCTCTCCAAAAATGCACGGTGGGTGAAAACAAAAGGCAGGAAACAAACACGGGGATTCATGAACGGGCGATACGCGACTCCGGTGCGACACGACTGTCGCTCTCTGCAAGCACGCGAACCGTATCCAGTACCAGCAGCAATCGCTGTGGCAATTTGTACGCGCCGACAATCAGGCCCCGGACGTCGGCACGCACCGTTGACGGGGGCGATTCAAACAACTCATCGTCGACTTCCAACACGTCGCCGATCCGGTCGACAAGCAAACTGATCACGTTGTCGCCATCGCGAACGACGACGTTCATCGGCGCCTCGCCCGGCTTGCGCAACGGCAGTCCGAGTCGACATCGCAGGTCGATGGCGGTAACGATTTGTCCTCGCAGGTTGATCAGTCCGCTGATGGCCGCAGCCGCCAGCGGCACGCGGGTCATGGCCTGATACCGGATCACCTCCTGGATCTGCTGCACATCGATCCCGAGGAACAAGTCGTCAACGTAAAACGTGCAGAATTGTCGCGTATGTTGGTTCATGGTTTGGCTCTCAGGTTACGGCGAATTTCGGTGCGGCCGGACGACGCGCCAGCCTACGCAGGTTGAGCACGTCGGTGACGCGTTCTTGAATCACGGAAGTTCCCAGCAGGTTGTCTTCGGCTCCGCGCGACTTCGACAGGTCGAGTTCGGTTTCGACGATGTCGACGATCCGGTTGACCACCAGGCCGCAGCGGAAGTCCTGGTCGGCATAGACAACGATTTGCAGTTCGTCGGCATGGGCGTCCGTCGATTCACAGCCGCCAAACACCTCGCTCAACCGCATCAGCGGCATGATCGCGCCGCGGTACTGAATCACTTCGCGTCCGTCGGCATACTCGATCGAGTCGGTCGTCACTTTTTCCAACCGGCTGATCATCGAGGTGGGCAAGGCAAAGCGGCGGCTGTCGCCCAGATCGACCACCAGCAGCGTCTCCAGCTGCCGATGTTCGTGCTCTTCGCTCTTCGACGAGCCAACGAGTCCTTGCTCCCGCATTTCGCCGGCCAATCCCGCGGCAACAGCTAATCCCATCACGTCGAGAATCAACGCGATCGTCCCGTCACCCATAATCGTCGCACCGGCAAACTCCGACAGTCCCTTCAATTGACGGCTGAGCGGCTTCACCACAATTTCTTCGGTGTCGTTGACCTTATCGACGACCAGACCGAACTGCCAATCATTGGCTCGCAACACCACGATGTTGATCACGTCGTCTGCAACGCATGTTGCGTCCGATGCAGTCTCTTTTCGCGACAAGCCGAGTCGCTCGGAGAGATAGACAAGCGGCAAAAGTTTTCCTCGCAGCCGATAGACGGGAGCGCCATGCACGTATTCGATGCTCTGCTTTGCCTCTTCGCCGTCGAGCCGCACCAGTTCCAGCAAACTCACTTGCGGAATCGCGTAGCGGTCGCCGTCGTTCGTCACCACGAGCGCCGGAATGATCGCCAAGGTCAACGGGATCTTGATCTTCACCGTCGTGCCCTGGCCCGGTCGCGTCTGCAAATCGATGGTCCCGCTGATGCGTTCGATGTTGGTCTTCACCACATCCATCCCCACACCGCGTCCCGAGACGCTGGTCACTTTCTCCGCGGTGGAGAATCCCGGTGCAAAGATCAGCTGGGCTGCATCGCGATCGGAAAGACGCGAGGCTTGATCGGCCGTAAGCAAACCACGCTCCACTCCCTTCTGACGAATTCGGTCCAGATTCAACCCGGCACCATCGTCGGTGATTTCGATGTTGACTTGACCGCCTTCGTGGTAGGCTCGCAGCTGCAAGCAACCTTCGACCGGCTTGCCCGCAGCCACTCGTACCGCAGGCGATTCAATGCCGTGGTCCACTGAGTTTCGAACCAAATGCGTCAGCGGATCTTTGATCGCTTCGACAATGGTCTTGTCGAGTTCCGTTTCCTTGCCCACCATTTCGATCCGCACCTGCTTGCCCAGCTGCGAGGCCAGATCGCGAACCACGCGAGGAAACTTCGACCACACATTGCCGATCGGCTGCATCCGCGTCTTCATCACGCCTTCCTGCAGCTCGGAAGTGATCAGGTTCAATCGCTGTGCGGCGCTGATGAAGCTGGCGTCGCCCATGCGACTGGTGAACTGAACAATCTGGTTTCGCGCCAGCACCAATTCACCGACGCGCGTCATCAGTTTGTCAAGCAATCCCACATCCACGCGGATGGTCGTATCACCACAGGCGGCACTCGGCCCCTTTTCGGCATTGGCGTTATCAACCACCGCGGCTGGCTTCGCCGGCGAAGCAGACGGCGAGGTTGCCGGCACATCTTGCGGCTTGGCTGGCGTAGGCTGCGATCCACCGTTGTTCGTCGCCGCCGTAGTCGTTTTCGCAGCCACGACCGCGTCCGGCGTTGTGACCGGCTTCTTGGTTTCGACCGTGGCGGGAGTCGCGGGGGTGGACGGCGTCGATGTCGAACTGCTTGTTTCGCGATCGACTTGGAGCAGTCGTTCGATGACGACATCACCATCGAATCCGACATCGGCGCCCGTTTGTTCGACGAGAGTCAACCCTTCACGCAGCTTGTCGCCGGTTGCCAGCAAGGCACCGACGATCTCCGTCGTGACCGACAGGCGTCCATCACGCAGTTTGCTCAGCAGGTTTTCGGCGGTGTGGGCGACGTGCTCGAGCGACCCCAGGCACAGAAATCCTGCACCGCCTTTGATCGTGTGCATGGTACGGAAGATGCCACGCAGCACCATTTCCGATTGCGGGTTTTCCTCGAGCGTCAACAATTCCTGGTCCATCTGATCGAGGTTCTCGTGGCATTCGATCAGAAACTCTCGTACCGCTTCGCTGATGACGGTCGAACCGGAGGATGATGCGGCAGGTTCGTTCGTGTTCGCGACGTGCGTTGCCACTTCCGCATTGGGCTGCGTTGCCGCAACTGCACCGGGGCGAAAGCGATGGAGCAGCGTGACGTGTTCGGTGATGTCGGCATCGTTCGACGACTCGACGCTGTCGATCAGTCCCTTCATATAATCGGCGGCTCGAAGAATGGTCGTCACCAGTTCCGAGCTGGTTGCGATTTCACGATTCCGCATCCCGTTCAGCACTTCTTCCAATCCATGAGCCAGCGATCCGATGCGATCGAGTCCCAGGAAGCCGGCCGTGCCTTTGATGGTGTGCATCGTGCGAAACACGGCGTTGACGAGATCAATATCCACATCTGCGCCAGCGGTCTCGATGGCAAGCATCTGCTGTTCGATGTTGGCGAGTCCTTCTTGGGACTCCACCACGAATTCCGCGATCAATCCTGCGTCTGCGCTGTCCATCGTTCCCGTTCCCCGTTTTCTGTTCGTAGCTTTTCGGTGATTCCGCTTGTCGATTCGATCTTTCCGTTTACCGACTTTCATTTATCCAGCGGCGGCAGTCGTCGCTGACGGTATGCTCGACCATGCAGGTGCTGGCCACGCGGCAACGGGCCACGCGATGTCGTGTTCCTCGGTCGATGCGCCCGCCGTCGACTTGGCGCGACTCGATACGGGCGTCTGCTTGAAGGTCAGCAGCGCTTCGGCGGTTCCAAATCCTTCGTGCTCCATGGCCGGATCGCTTTCGCGTGCCGCCAGCTCGCGGATCACGGGCAGAGCGCGGAAGAATGCGTCGAGCAGATTCGGATCGAAGTGGGTGCCTCGTCCTTGTTCGAGAATCGCCAGCGCCTCGGATTCAGGCAACGCTTTTCGATAGACGCGATCGTGCGTCAACGCGTCGTACACATCGACAATCGCCACAATGCGGGCACAGGTCGGGATCTCTTCGCCCCGCAGCCTGTCGGGGTAACCGGTACCGTTCCACCACTCGTGATGCGAACGGGCGATAAGTTCGGCCAGTTGCATCATCGGCGAATAGCTGTTCTTCAGGATGCTCGCGCCGATTAGCGTGTGGGTCTTCATGATTTCGATTTCTTCCGGCGTCAGCTTGCCGGGCTTCAGCAGGATCGCGTCGGGAATGCCGATCTTGCCGATGTCGTGCATCGGTGCGGCCAGACGCATGTTGTCCACTTCCTCTTGCGACCAGCCGACGGCATCGGCAACCGCGGCACCGAACAAACCGATTCGCTTGATATGCGATCCGGTTTCGTCGTCGCGCACCATGGAGGCGACCACGAGCCGATAGATCATTTCTTCGTGGGCCATGCGGACCAAACGGTTTTGTTCGGAAACGCGTTGCTCGAGATTCGTCGAGTAGTCCTCGGCTGCGGTGATCAGGCGACGGCGTTCCAGTGCGCGACTCACTTCGAACAGCAGTTCGTGCTCCTGAGCCGGCTTCAGCAGATATCCGCTCGCACCATTCTTGATGGCGGTACCGGCCAGCGATCGATCTTCGACGTCGGCCAGCACGATTACGGCGGGGTTCCCCGCATGTCGCTGCAGTTCGGTCACGAAGTCAGGTCCCGCGCACCCTTCGATGCGGATATCGCAGATGACCAGCCCTACCCAGGACGGATCCAAGGTGGCAACCGCTTCGTGGGCTGTCGAAGCCGTCTGGCAGTCGTATCCGGCCGCACTTAGCCAACGCTGCAGCTTCTCTCGCTCCGAGCGTTCGCTCTCGACGACCAGGACGCGGCTCTGGGCCGACGATTGGAGATTATTCGCTTTCGCTTGCATCACGCTTCCTCCGACGAAAAGGTTCTCGGTCGCCAACACACGAGCGAGATTCGGTAAGGTCGAACAAGCTTGCCGATTCGATAAAAGTCGCCAGGAATATATGCGTTACGGAAGCCCTAAAAGCCAACCGTGATCTTTCCACAGTCGCCATACGTAGTTTCTTTACGCACACTGACCGCGCGCTACGTTTTTCGCAGGGATTCATTGGTTTCCTGCGCTAGGTGCGATAAAGAATCGAGCACCGATCGCGGAGCGAATCGACACCATCACCAGGACGTTTTTGCGGGCAGCAACTGATGTACAACACGGGCTACGACGGATTTCTCGGAACGCGCGCTTCGCTCATGCTCGATGTCGTGCTGCTCGCCATGTTCGCGGTGATCCCGCTGCTGTTTTGGAGCATCTGGCTGGTGAAGTGCCGTCGCAATTTCACGTTGCATCGCCGCGTGCAATTGCTGCTCGGCACGGCATTGCTGGTCGTGGTTGCCCTGTTCGAAGTCGATGTGCGGGTTTACGGCTGGACGCATCGCGCGGCCGAGTCGCGCTACTACGGCTCGTTGGTTCGACCCGTGCTGTATTTGCATTTGGTTTTTGCGATCAGCACGACCGTGCTGTGGATCCTGGTCACCGTCCGCGCGCTGCGGCGATTCGCCAAGCCCCCCGAGCCGGGCGACCATAGCCCAAGCCATCGGCGTCTTGGTTGGATCGCGTCCATCGACATGCTGCTGACCGCAATCACCGGCTGCCTGTTCTATTACCTGGCCTTCGTTTGTTAGTCCCGCGCACGATGATTTTTTCCTGACCCATTCCGCAACGCTATCAACACGCGACTGCACGAAGTTCGCCTTGCTCGAACCACGCAGGAACGGTAATAATGCAGAAAAGCTATCTACCACGCCCTCATTTCCGGATCGGCACGTTGTTCGGGCCGAATTCCATGGCAGATGAAACCACTTCGCCCGGTATCGCGTACGTCGCCGTCGTTGACGACGATAGCGAAGTCTGCCAATCGATCGCCTGGACGTTGAATTCGGTCGGCTATAGCGTGCAGACCTATCCCTCGGTCAATGCGTTCCTCGCTCAACCTGTTCCGGGCCAACCGCTGACGGTTCTGATCGACCTGCTCTTGCCCGGTATGACAGGGTTGGGGCTGTGTCGCGAGATCATTGCGAGAGACATCCCGTGCGTGTTCGCCGTCATTTCGGGACACGCCGATGTTCCGACGGCGGTGGAAGCGATGAAACTGGGCGCGATCGATCTGTTGGAGAAACCGTTCGGCAAACAGCGGTTGCTGGAGGTCGTCGCGAAAGCGACGGCGACAGCCCGCGAGCGCAGTTCGCATCGCCACGAAGCCGCCGAAACCCTGCGACGGCTGGAATCCCTGTCGCCGCGCGAACGCGAAATCTTCGACGCGATCGCCTCCGGACTCGTCACCAAAGAAATCGCCAAACGGCTCGACATCAGCGGCCGC
>JBJOLO010000814.1:0-11395 GCA_046045565.1 Planctomycetota bacterium
AAGTCGAACCTCCCCGCCCGCATCTCGTTCCAAGTTGCCAGCCGCACCGATAGCCGCGTGGTGCTGGATGAAATGGGAGCCGATAAACTGCTCGGCAACGGCGATATGTTGTTCTTGTGGCCCGGAACAAGCAGTTTGTTGCGAGGTCAAGGCACCTACTTGGGCGATGACGAGATCAATCGCGTGGTCGACTTCTGCAGTCGCGGCCAATCGCAGAATTTCGTCAGTGAACTCGTCAATATGAAGGTCGACGTTGCGTCCGGCGAAGGTGGAATCGAAGCGCTCAAGAAGCGTGATGAACTGTACGAAAGTGCCATCGATGTCGTCGTGCGAGAAGGACGAGGCAGCGTATCGTTGTTGCAGCGAGCGCTGGGTATCGGCTACGGACGCGCGGCTCGATTGATTGATTTCATGGCGGAAGACGGGATCGTCGGGCAGTACGCCGGATCGCAGGCCCGTGAAGTGCTGATCACGATCGACGATTGGGAGCGAATGCAGAATGGTCAAAAGCCGTTGTCGGGCGGAAACACAGCAGCGGTCACGCACGGCATGAGTGCTTCCCCTCCGCTGCTTCCGACTTCAGCGGGAGCGTCGGCTGATGCTTCGCATGCAACCGGTTCCAAGACGAGCGGCTCCAATTCCAGCGGTAACAAATCCAGCGGCCCCAAGGCGGGCGAAACGATGCCGCGCCGCCCCAACAAGATCATTCCTGAACGGGATCCGCTGCCCGAACCGGCGCCGGAACGCAGCGGCAGTACCCGCTCGATTGCCAGGAAGTCCGCCGTTGCCGATGCGGCGGCAGAGCAAGACGAGAGGATCCATGCATCGGCCTTGCCGCATCATGTTGAACTCGATCAGGCGGAGGCAGACGATTCCGACGCGCCGTTCCAGGCGTCGCTCGAGGATGATTCCATGGAGGATTTCGACGAGGATTCCATGGAGCAACTTGAGGATGAAGTCGATGAGTCCGAGGTCGGCGACGACGTCGAGGCGGAGTTCGACGAAGACTCGGAATCCGACGACGATTACCGTGCCGAGAGTGCCTGATCGGCAAGCCGGTTGGAGCCACCATCGTCTGGACGGTGGGACTGGACCGTGTATGGTTGCCGCACTGCATTCCGCCCCGCTTTCGTGAACCCACGCCCGCGTTGACACTCGAAACCTCGGGGCGTATGGTAAGGCTTCGTCGCCGTAGTATTTGGCATGCTCGGCAGGGTCTTCCATTCATCCGTGCGCCCTCCAAGGTGTACGCCGGTTAAATCAGTCGTACGGCCCATGTTCCCGCAGATTTCGCCACAATCCGATCATCAAATTCGGACGGACGTACCGACGATGGACGTACCGAGTCTCGAAATCCCGGGCATCGGGATTCGCGACGTCGCGATTCCTGGCCTCGCAATTCCTGGCCTGGCGATTCTGGGCCTGGCGATTCCGGGGACAGCTGGGGGGACTGGGGCTTAAGGGGACGTCGACACGGTCGAAGATAGTCGCCCTGAGGCCCACTGCGGGTTTCAGGGTTTTTTGTTGGTGGACGCTGTCAAACGCGTTTGCCGCGGAAGCCTGATGAGGCGCTGATGAGACGCATTCAGATATACGACACGACGCTTCGCGACGGCACGCAAGGCGAAGGCGTCAGTTTATCGTTGGAAGACAAGTTACAGATCACGCAGCGGTTGGATGAAATCGGCATCGACTTTGTCGAGGGCGGGTATCCGCTTTCGAACGAGAAAGACGCCGAGTATTTCCGCCGGGTTCGGGAGCTGCCGCTCAAGCACGCGAAGATTTGCGCGTTTGGCATGACCCGCCGCAAAGGCGTGACAGCTCAAGACGATCCGGGCATGCGCGCTCTGTTCGACTCGCAGGCGCCGGTCTGCACCATCGTTGGCAAGACATGGGATTTTCACGTGCTCGAGGTGCTCCGCGTTTCGCTCGAGGAAAACCTCGAGATGATTCGCGACTCGATCACCTATCTTGTGCGTTCGGGGCGCGAGGTCATCTACGATGCGGAGCATTGTTTTGATGGCTGGAAAGCCAATCCCGGCTACGCGAAGCGAACCTTGTTAGCCGCCGCGGAAGCGGGCGCGAAACTAGTCGTGATGTGCGATACCAATGGTGGCAGTATGCCGGAAGATGTGGCCGCGATCACGCGCGAGGCGATCGCGACTCTGACGCCGGTAAAAGTCCCGGTGGGCATTCACTGCCACAATGATTGTGAACTCGCCGTTGCCAATTCGTTGGCGGCCGTGGATGCCGGTGCCGTGCAGGTGCAAGGCACGATCAATGGATTCGGCGAACGCTGCGGCAATGTGGATTTGATCTCCGTGGTCGGTAACCTGGCCTTCAAGAAGCAGGGTTACCAAGTCCTGGAATCCGCGGCTCTCGAGCACCTCACGGAACTTTCTCGCTTCGTGTATGAAACCGCCAATGTGAACATGCGGACCAGCCAGCCGTTTGTGGGACAGAGCGCTTTTGCCCACAAGGGCGGCATGCATGTGCATGCGATTGCGCGAGCGACCTCCAGCTACGAACACATGAACCCTGCACTGGTGGGCAACGAGCGGCGGATTCTGGTCAGCGAACTCTCCGGCCGGTCGAACATCATGGCGATGACGTCGAAACGAAACCTGCAGGCCGATCGCGAATTGATGGACAAGATCCTGGCTCAGGTTGTGGCGCTGGAGAACCAGGGCTACGTCTTCGAGGCGGCGGAAGCGTCGTTCGACTTGTTGGTACGCCGCTGTGCCGGCACGTTCTCGCCGCATTTCGAGCGCATTAAGTATCACGTGGAAGTGGGCAACGAGCCGGGCGGAGGCCTGGTAACGGAAGCCACGGTCAAAATCAAAGTCAAAGGCGAGCAGCGTTACGAAGTCGCTGAGGGGGACGGGCCGGTGAACGCCCTGGACGCGGCGCTGCGGAAATCGCTTCACGAGGCGTACCCGCAACTGCGGGATATGCGGCTGGTCGATTACAAAGTTCGCGTGGTGAACTCCGAGGCCGGCACGGCGGCTCGCATTCGCGTGATTATCGAAAGCGCCGATCAACACGACCTGTGGGGCACGGTCGGAGTCAGTGAGAATATTATCGAGGCAAGTTGGCGAGCGCTCGTCGACGCCGTGGAATACAAACTCTGCAAGGACGAACAAGCGGTAAGCAACTCATGACATTTTCAGCCGAGTCGATTCCGAATCGTTTTGATCACGCCGAGGCAGCGCCGCGAATTGCTCGTTTCTGGGACGCGGGCGGATTTTTCCACGCCGAGCCGGACGCGAGTCGCGAACCGTACACGATCGTGATCCCGCCACCCAATGTGACCGGAGCGCTGCATCTCGGCCATGCCCTGAACAACACGCTTCAAGACATCATGATTCGCACCAAGCGTATGCAAGGCCGCAACGCCCTGTGGATGCCGGGAACGGATCACGCGGGCATTGCCACGCAAGCCGTTGTGGAAAAACGCTTAAAGGAACAGGAAGGAAAAACGCGGCATGATTTAGGCCGAGCGAAGCTCGTCGAGCGAATCTGGCAGTGGAAGGATCAGTACGAGGCTCGAATCCTGAACCAGCTCAAGCAGATGGGCTGCAGCTGCGACTGGCCTCGTACCCGCTTTACGCTCGATAAGGTCTGCGCCCGTGCGGTACGGCGGACCTTCTTCGATCTGTTCCGCGAATCGCTGATCTACCGCGGTATGCGGCTCGTCAATTGGGACACGTTCCTGCAGACAACGGTAAGCGATGACGAGGTGTTTCACGAAGCGGTGAAGGGGCATTTCTGGCACTTCCGCTACCCGGTCATCGATCCGCGACCAGGCGAGCCGACGCACGTGACGATCGCCACCACGCGACCCGAAACGATGCTGGGTGACACCGCCGTTGCCGTGCATCCCGATCCGGCTGGTGCGCTGGACAGCGTCGAACGCGATTTGCGTGAGCGGTTGGCCAGCGCTCCTGCCAAGGAAAAGGCGGATCTGGAACGTGATTTGGAGAATGTGCTGGAGCGTCGGAGGACGATGCTCGAGTCGCTGCAGAAACTGACCGCGATGGCGCGAGACGGGCGGCGCCTGCAATTGCCGCTGGTCGATCGCGAAATTCCGCTGGTCGCCGATATCTGGGCGAAGCCCGAAATGGGCAGCGGATGCGTCAAGATTACGCCGGCCCATGATCCGAACGACTACGATGTGGCACAACGCAACGGACTGCCGCTGATTAATATTCTGAACGCCGATGGAACGCTGAATGGAAACGCCGGACGCTATCGCGGCCTCACGATCAAACGGGCTCGAGAACAGGTCGTGGCCGACCTGGAGGCGTTGGGGTTGGTCGAGCGAATCGAAGATCGCGAAATCGATCTGGCCCACTCGGATCGCAGTAAGACGCCGATCGAACCCTATATTGCCGATCAGTGGTTTGTGCGGATGGAGTCGCTGGCTCAGTCCGCGATCGATGCGGTTGAAGACGGTCGCGTCAAGATCACACCCGCTCGATACGCCAAAAGTTACCTGGACTGGCTCGGTGAAAAACGCGACTGGCCGGTCAGTCGACAATTATGGTGGGGGCATCAGATTCCGGTCTGGTCTCGCACTTTCCCCACATCGGCGGCCACGCAAGCCTGCTGTGAATCGCTCGATGCGGATCCGACCGTGCGTCAGGGGCTCGCGGCTTATTACGTGGAGAACGAAGAGCAGCGTGCCGCCGCAGCCCGCTTGATCGATGTCTCGCCCGATGCCGGACAGGTCGATCGGCCTCACGCTGCGATTCACGTCTGCATCGCCGAAGAAGGTTCGCCACTCGAGGCTCGTCTGGAAGCCGAAGGATTCGTCCGCGAGAAGGATGTGCTCGATACGTGGTTCAGTTCCGCGCTGTGGCCGCACTCAACGCTGGGATGGCCGGAACGCACGCCGGAGTTGGAATATTTTTATCCGACGAATGTGCTGATCACGAGCCGCGACATTATCACGCTGTGGGTGGCGCGGATGGTGCTGACCGGGTTGCACAATATGGGTGAAGTCCCGTTCCGAGAGGTGTTCATCCATCCCAAGATCCTCGATCGCGACGGCGAGACGATGTCGAAGTCGAAGGGGAATGGCGTTGATCCGCTGGATGTCATCGCGAAGTTCGGTCCCGACGCATTGCGGTATGGACTCGCTTACCTCTGCACAGAGACGCAAGATGTGCGCATGCCGGTGCAATTTGAATGCCCGCACTGCGAAACGCTGATCGATCAGACGCGTTCGAATCGCGAGCTACCGAAAATCCGCTGCTCGAAGTGCGGTAAGGATTTTTCAACGCAATGGGCGAGGACTCCAGAGGACGAATCGCTGCCTCGCGGCGTAGTCGTGAGCGAACGGTTTGAGGTCTCACGGAATTTCTGCAACAAGCTATGGAATGCTGCCCGGTTCGCGCTGATCAATCTGAGCGAATTCACGCCGGGCGATGTTCCGGTTGGAGAACGCACGGTTGAGGATCGATGGATTCTCAGTCGTTTAAACACGGTGACGCGTCAAGCGACGGATGCGATCGAGAATTACCGGTTCGGTGAAGCGGCGCGGGTGCTTTACGACTTTGCGTGGGATGAGTTCTGCAGTTTTTACGTCGAGATGGCAAAGGGGCGTCTGCAGCAGGCGGAATCACGCGTCGCCGCGCAGCGGGTGCTGGCTCATGTGCTCGATACGCTCCTGAGATTGCTGCATCCCATGATGCCATTCATCACGGAGGAAATCTGGAGATTGTTTGGCGAGGCGGTGCCAACTCGGGGGCTCGGCGCCAAAGGTCCGGCGGTCGCAAGCATCATGTGTGCGGATTGGCCGAAGGCGGATGAGGCGTGTATCGATCCCGAGATGGAGGCGCGTTTTGCGCGCTTTCAAAATGTGCTGGGTGCGTTGCGCGAGATTCGCAGCCGGCAAAATATCGCCCCGAAGAAAGCGATCCGTTTCAGCGTGCGGACCGACGCGGAAAATGCCGCCCTGCTCCAACCGATGGCGATTTATTTCCAATCGATGGCGAATGCCGAAATTGCGGAAATCGGCGGCAGCGTCGTTCCGCCGGCGACCCATGCGATGATCAATGCCAGCGGGATGGATGTTTTCGTGGACTTGCGCGGTCTGATCGACGTGGACGCAGAGCGGGTTCGGTTGGAAAAAGAGGTGCAAAAGCTGTCGGGCCTGATCCAGGGTACGCAGAATAAGCTGGCGAACCCCGGTTTCGCCGAACGCGCACCGCCGGCCGTGGTTGCCAGCGAGCGGGAAAAGCTCGCCAAATACCAAGAGCAGCTCGAAGCCACTCGCGCGGCACTGACCGAACTCGCGAAGGCATGAGGCGGTGTTCACCACCTCATCGCCCTCGACACCGCCCCATGGTGCGGGCCTTGCCGCACCTCGCTCAGGGCCCCCAGTCATCTTATAATGCGGACAGCCAAAGCCGGGACTCCGTTTCGTTGAAACTCGTTGACTACCAATCCGTTTGCACGAGAGCACGCTCATGCCCGTCCAGATGAAACTTTCTCGGATCATCACCAGCGACATCAGCCCGGAGCAGATCATCTATCTGAAGGAAGTGGAGGGCGAGCGACAGTTCCCGATCATCATTGGGATCTTCGAGGCGAACAGCATCGAGCGACGTGTGCGAAAGAATCCGGTCCAGCCGGCCCGACCGCTCACCCACGACCTGATGATTAAGATCGTGCAGGAACTTGGCGGAGAACTCGATAGCGTCGTGATCAGCGAGTTGCGCGATCGAACGTATTACGCGCAGCTGCGAATTAAACGCGAGGGGGAAATGATCGAGGTCGATTCGCGGCCGTCGGACGCGATCGCCATTGCAGTCACATGCGAACCGCCGTTGCCGATTTACGTTTCCGAAGAGGTCCTCGACGAAGCCGGCAAACAATAATCAACAAAACAATAATCAACTACGACACGCCTCATGCCGCGCACGTCGTAGTACCACGTAGGCTGCGTCAAGCCGGGCGTGATGGATGCAGCTGCTGGATACGCGTTGCTTGCGCGGCGCCGACGCATCGGAACTCTGCATCGAAGGCGGTGCACATGGGTTTGAATGTCACGGGCCCATGGTGCGTCATCGCCGATTGAAAGTTGGTCGTGGTGATCGCAGCTTTTTACGATCGGTTCGACACATCCCCTACGACTACGGCGATGACGGATCGCATTTGGTGTGCGGTCGTTCGTTAGCGCAGAACATCGGAAAACGCTTGTTGCAGGCAGGTCAGCGCCTGCTTGCCGTGGGCTCCGTCCACGAGCACATTCACGCGCACTTCGCTGGTGCTGATCAATTCGAGGTTGATCCCGGCCTCGGAAAGAGCGCGGAACATGCGAATGGCGACGCCGGTGTGCGAGCGCAAGCCCACGCCCGAGACGGAAAGCTTGGCTACGCGCGGGGCGTGGGTCACGCCGCGGCAGGTGAGTGATTGAGCGGTGCGATTGGCTACGGCCAACGCTTCCTGGAGCCGAGCTTGCGGTACGGTGAAACTCAAGCTGGCCTGCTCGGCTCCGCCATAGCTTTGAACAATCATGTCCACAAAGATGCCGGCCGCCGCCACTTCTTCGAAGACGCGCGCCGCCACGCCCGGTGTATCCGGGACACCGCGGATGGTGACTCGCGCCTGGGACTCATCGAGTGCAATGTCGTCGATGAACAGTTCTTCCATGTCGATGCCTTGCAGACGTGTCACCACGTCGGCGGCGTCGGTGTTCGCGGCACTGGCCTTGGGATCCGTGCCATCCGGATGGGACGACTTGGGAGGCGTTTCCAAGGCGAACGCCTGATGGACGGCACGCAGCGATTGCTGCGCGTGATCGCGCCCGACCAGGGCCGAGATCTTAATCTCGCTGGTGGTGATCATCTGGATGTTGATCGCCTGGTCGGCCAGCGTGCGGAACATTTTTTCGGCAATGCCGGTTTGGCGGGCCATGCCCAGGCCGACGACCGAAACTTTGGCGACGTTGGTGTCGGTCACAACACTGCCACCGCCCAGGGCCTGCAGCGAATCTTGAACCGCCTCCAGCGTGACCGTCAATTCGTTCTTGGGGACGGTGAACGAGATATCCGCTTTGCCACCCTCGCCCACATCCTGCGCGATCATGTCGACGGTGACGTTCCGCCCCGCGATGCGAGAAAAAATCTCGAAGCTCGTGCCGGGAATGTCGGGTACACCCAGCACGCTGACGCGGGCTTCGTCTTTGGTCAGGGCGGCGCCGCAAACGGCTGCGTCGCGTGATTCCGGCTCCGCGACTATCATCGTGCCCGGCGCGTCGGACTGACTGTTGCGGACGTGGATGGCCACGCCGTATTTTTTGCCGAATTCGATCGAGCGGTTATGCATGACGCCGGAACCGAGGCTGGCCAGTTCGAGCATTTCGTCGTAACTGATTCGCGGCACGCGCCGCGCTTCCGGCAGCAGTCGCGGGTCGGTGGTGTAGACGCCGTCGACGTCGGTGTAGATTTCGCACGCGGCAGCTTTCAAGACGGCCGCCAACGCTACGGCCGTGGTATCGCTGCCGCCACGGCCCAGCGTGGTGATGTTGTAGTGCTCGTCGATTCCCTGGAAACCGGCGGCGATCACAATGTTGCCGGCATCCAATAGCTCCTGCATCCGCCGTGTCGAAATCGACTTGATTCGCGCCTTGGTGTGCGTGGCATCGGTCTTGATGCCGATCTGCGCACCCGTCAGGCTGACCGCCTTCGATCCTAACGCATGAATCGCCATCGCCATCAACGCCACGCTGACTTGCTCGCCCGTCGAGAGCAGCATGTCCATTTCGCGAGCGGGCGGCCGGTCGGTGATCCGATTGGCCAAGTCGATCAGTTCGTCGGTGCTGTGCCCCATGGCCGAAACCACCATGACGACCTGATGGTTTTCTTTTTGAGCTCGAATTGCTTTCCGCGCTGCGGCCAGGATTTTCTCGGGCGTCGCCACGCTGGTTCCGCCGAATTTTTGAACGATGATCGACATGGAATCACGACCCCGTCACGGGGTGCCATTCGGTGAGTGGAAAAGGGAAGGTGATGGTTTGCGGGACGGTCACCGTGAACCGGTTCAAGATGACCGGTGTCAGGTGACCGGTTTCAGGTTTGAAACGGATCGGGTGGGATCGTCGGGCGGAGGCACCTTCCAGCCCGCCTGCGCGATGCATGGAAAAGCCACCTCTCCATTGCCCCAGCATCTTAGCGTTTCCCGGCGTGATACCACAGGCCCCGCCGGGGCGGCCCGCGAGCATGCGATCGGGATGCGAGGTCGCGTCCTGTTTGCGACACGTTCGCCCCGTGATTGCGGGAAAATGCAGGGGATTTACGCAGGATTCGGGCGACGGCTTACTGGCGATTCCACTCGTCGGTTGGCCGATGCAGGAAGCAATCCATGAGCCGCCAGCCTTCGGGGAACGCGTATGCTGACGCGGCGGCGACGATCTCGTCGTAGGTGGAGGAAGCGTCTCGGGAGATGCCCGATCCTGCGATCGCGAACGGCACAAAGCCGTGGCTATGCGTTTTCGTCCGCAAGGGCGTCGGGTGATCGGGGGAGATCAGGATGCGGTAATCGCCATGCTGCTGCAGGGCGGCGTGGAGGGGCGCGACGATGTGGCGATCGATTTGCTCCAGTGCCTCGATTTTCGCGGCGGCATTTCCCTCATGCGACGCCTCATCGGGTGCCTCGACATGCACGCAGATCAGGTCGGTGTGCGCGAGCGCCTCGACGGCATTGCGTCCTTTCGCGCCGTAGTCCGTGTCGAGATAGCCCGTAGCGCCGGGTACTTCGATTCGCTCCCATCCGATCAAGGCGGCAAGGCCTCGGAGCAGATCGACTGCGGTGATCATTTTTCCACGAGCACGATACCGTTCCGCGAAGGAGGGAAGTTGGGGGGCGCCGCCGAGTCCCCACAGCCAGACGTTGGTTGCGGGAAGTTTGCCGGCGCGAAGTCGAGCCTGATTCACGTGGTGATTGGCGAAGACGGGTCCGCTACGCTCCATCAAGTCGCACAAGAGGTCGGAGCCCGGTCCGCGCGGATAGTCGTCGGTTACCAGTTGGTCGGTCAGGTCGTGCGGCGGAGTGGCGCGCGTGTCGCGCGAGAACGGCGCGGCTTGCCCCTGGTCGCGATAGATCAAGAGGTTGCGGTAACTTACGCCCGGGATGAATTCGAGGGCCTGGGATCCGAATTCGCGCTGCGCCGTTTGGAGCAATTCCTGGGCCTCAGCCGTCGAAATGTGGCCTGCCGTGAAGTCGCGCATCACCTGATCTTGGACGGTCACGAGGTTGCAGCGAATGGCCCAGTCGCCCGGCCCCAACGCGATACCCTGCGCGGCCGCTTCCAGCGGTGCCCGGCCCGTAAAGAACTCGCGCGGGCTGTAGCCCAGCAGGCTCAGGTTCGCGACATCGGATCCGGCAGGCAGTTCCGGCGGAACATGGTTGGCCCGCCCCACCACACCGGCCTTTGCGACGGCATCCATGGCAGGAAGGTTCGCCGCCTGCAAAGGCGTCCGACCGCCAAGCGACTCCTGCGGTTCGTCCGCACATCCATCCGGAATCACAATCGCATATTTCATGGTTCGCTAATTCCCCAGTACTCGCATCCGTACGCTGTTGCCTCGCACAACGGGCAAGCGATCGATCTCCGCGACCGCCGCCGCCGCTTCGCCCTCCATCGCCTCGTGTGTCATGATCACCAGCGGCACAAACCCGTCGAAGTTTTCTGATGGCTCATGCTGGATGACCGACGCGATCGAAATCTGATGGCGACCGAGGATCCCCGTAATCTCCGCCAGGACGCCCGGCGAATCGGCGACGTCGAACCGCAGGTAGAACCGCCCGCGAACATAGCGATGATCGCACGCGGCGATACCGCCGGCCCGCTGCGACCAGAGATCGATCGCGCGGAAGGTGATCTGTGCTCGACCCACGGCCGTGTCAATCAAGTCGGCAACGACCGCTGACGCCGTCGGCATCCGGCCGGCACCCAGCCCATGAAAAAACAGTTTCCCGACTGCGTCGCCTTGCACCGCCACCGCGTTGTACGCCTGACGCACCTCGGCAAGAGGCCGGCCGACTTTCACCAACGTCGGCGAGACATGGATCTCCAGTCGTCCCGCGTTCAGTTGTGCGACCGCGATCAGCTTGATTCGATACCCCAGTTCCTTCGCGTAACGCAGGTCGGCCACGTTCAAGTGATCGATCCCCGCACGCGGAATCTGCGACCAATGCACACGCGATCCGAACGCGAGATGCGCCAGGATCGCCAGCTTCTGCGCGGCATCGCTGCCGTCGATGTCCATCGTCGGGTCGGCTTCGGCGTAGCCAAGTCGCTGCGCTTCCGCCAGCGCCGCGTTGAATTCGGTCCCCTGCTCCTCCATCTGCGAAACAATGAAGTTGCTGGTGCCGTTCAAGATCCCCC
>JBJOLO010000008.1:0-4485 GCA_046045565.1 Planctomycetota bacterium
CCACGCGAAACTTTACTCGCTACCGCTGACGCGTAGTCGGGGTAATCGGTGCTCTGGCAATCGTGTGTACCCTCATCGAACACCTCATGCCCCATCGCCTTCAAGGATGCACAGAGTCGAGTTTTCGTAGCGAGGCCGCGATGATCGCTGGCAATGGAGATCTTCATGGGGCAAGGCTCAATTCTTGGGAGGTGTTTCCGTTGAAAGTTGCGGCAGGCAAGCAACATCGAATTGCTTAAGCCACTCGACGATCTGGCTATCGATTTGTTCGCAGCAGCGGCGATACAGTTCCTGCGGACCGCCAATCGGGTCGCCAATATCCTGCTGGTTGGCAGACAGCAGACGAGTCCGCATCGATGCCTCGGGCCAATGCGAGAGAATGGCGTCACGGTGTCCGCGCGTCATCGTTAGAATCGTATCGGCGAACCTTACCAACCGGTCACTAAGCGGTTGACTTTCGTGACTCGTAAGATCCAGCCCCCATGCCTTGACTGCCTCATTGGCTTCCACCGTTGCCCGCCCGCCCGCCATGGCGGCGATACCGGCAGACATGATCATCACCCCGCGGTCTTCAAGCTCCTCAAGCTTGCATCCCAGTTTCTCAGCGAACCGCTTTCGCATCAGCACCTCAGCCATCGGACTGCGGCACGTGTTGCCTGTGCAAACCAGCAGCAGGATGTAACTCGCAAGCCGCCGCAACGTGGATTCGACGATCACCCCGTGCCGCAACACGTAGTATGACTGCCCGCGCACTCGCACCACCGATGACGGTTGCGCGAACTTACAGCGACCGTCATCGATGACCAGTGACACGTCGTTGCCAACGGAGTTCACCACCTCGGCGGCCGTCACCGCGTCCGGTTCACCGGCCTTGTTCGCGCTCGTCAAAACCAACGGCCCGACGGCCAGTCGCAAGACATTATGGATGATCGGATGCGCAGGAACGCGAAGCCCCACCGTACCCAACGGCGCAATGAGTTCTCTCGCTCGGCTCGGAATGCGTCCTAACAAACTGTCGGGGTGCTCCACATCGACGACCAAGGTCATCGGACCGGGCCAACACCGCCGCGCCAGCCGCATCGCGAGCGACGACATGCCGGGCAAATAATCCAACGCCTCGTCAGCACTGCGAACCGCCAGCGCAAAAGCCTGACCGGGTTGACGACCTTTTACCTCGAATAGCTTTTGCACTGCCGACTCGTGCAGCGCACTGGCGGCGAGCCCGTAAACTGTCTCGGTGGGAAACGCAACCAGCTTGCCTTCCGCCAAGGCCTGCACGGCTCGATGCACGATGTCCCGGGGATCCTCTGACGAGTTGACATCGATGACGACGGGCATAGTTCAAACCGCTAGCAGCACGGGGTGTGTGACTTGCGACGCTGGGGTGGTGCGAAATTCAGGCGAAGGACTCGGCTGGGATTTCGCGTGCGAATCCGAGGCTGATCCCAACGGGGCCTCCTGCCGAATCCGATTCCCTGCCGAAGCGGTTAACAAGAGGCTGAAGGTTTGCCGCAAGGTGTGATTCAACAAGCACTTCCACGAGCACTTCCGTGTTCGCACTATACGGCTTGAACTCAACGCCGGTCAATAGCCGAAGCGATAGGTAGCGACACGATCGGTAGCGCTACTCAAGAGCCGACAGCCGGTTCTCACGCCTTTGCCCATCAAACAAGTTCCGACATGCCGCTCAGTCCGAGCGGTTCGCGGCTCGCCCATGGCTCACCGTAGCGAGTCCCTATGGATTTACCCCAGTACGCCGCCTCATCGCGCAACCGATCGAGAAACGTCGGAGGCTCCGCCGAGCGGCCGGTGACGAACTGACTTTGAAAACAAGCGATAGCCGCCCGTTTTTGCTCCCAGCAGTCGCTGATGTCGAGTACGAACGCGGGTTGCGGAGCCAGCTTAAGGTGCACGCAGTAGTAGTAATAGATTCGTTGAGGATGGTGCGGCTCGCCGGCAAGATCGGTTTTGGTGAGTTTTGCCCAGAATCGAGCCGCCTCAATTAACGCCGTAGCCGCAACATGGTCGGGATGGGCGTCCTCCCAAAAAGGGGCCATCAACCATTGTGGCTTGTGTCGTCGAATGACCTCGGCAAGCTTCGCGCGCGCTTCCAACGAGGCTTCGAGTGCCCGGTTTTTCAGCCCCAGATTGCCTCGCCAATCGAGTTGCAGAATCTCGGTCGCAGCGGCCGTTTCCCGAGCGCGAATTTCCGGACTGCCAAACGGCGTCGGCTCTCCGTCGGTCAGGTCGAGCACCCCCACCCGCTTTCCGGCTGCTTTCAGTTTCAGTATCGCGCCTGCGGCTCCCAACTCTGCATCGTCGGGATGCGGAGCGATTACGAGTACATCGAGTTTCATGTGCGGAAAAGCTCCAGGCGGACCTTGTTTTGGCAGACCCCAGTTTGGCAGACCCCAGTTTAGCAGACCCCGTCTAGCAGCCCCGTTCAGAAGACCCCGTTCAGAAGACCCCGTTCAGAAGACCCCGTTCCGAAGACCGTAGCCGCGTTCGATTGCAGAGGCTCCGACCGCTAAGCGACATCAATGCATGCTGGCATAGCAGACCTCATCGTCGTTCAGGCCTGGTACTGCGGCAACTGGGCTGGACAGATTTCTTAGAATATCGGAAAAGCCGCTTGCTGCGGACACTCGACACGTCCTTTCGACGCCCGTTCCGGCCGCGCCGGGATTGAAAACGCTTGGTGTCTCACCATGAACAACGCGAGCCGAATTATGAAAACGTTTCCGCGATTGGCCATCATCCGACGTCGGCGAGGTGATCAACGTCGCTGCGTTTCCGCCTGGGGGCTGGTCATGATGGCTATGGGAATCGCGCTGTTCAGCTTCTCTTCAGGATGTCGTTCCACGGAATCGCCGGCCGCAAGCGAATCGGATCTAGAGAAATACTCCAAGGCCTTTCGCGGATCCGGAGGTCCCGACCCGTACTTTGGCTACAACGAGCGAGCTCGCGAGGTCGAAAAGCATTTGGGGCTGTAGTCAAAAGCCGGCAAGTTTGCGACACTCGGACGCGCGGAAAGCGTTTGCGGTCGATGCCGGTTTGAGGAACTGCCCCCATGATTGCGACGACAAAGTCGGCCTTTGAAGAACTCTGTCAGTTCGTGCGCGAAACAGCGATGCTGGAATCGATTCAGGCGTTGCTCGAGTGGGACGAACGCACGAAGATGCCGAGCGAAGCGGGCGAGTATCGCGCCGATCAAATCACCTATTTGTCAGGACAGGTTCATCGGCGTCGCACCGATCCTCGTCTGAAAGACTGGCTGGAAGCGCTGGCCAAATCGCCTTTGTGCGAAGACCGGCACTCGGATCCGGGAGCGACGATTCGCCAGATCCGCCGCGACTACGAACGGCGAGCGCGGCTTCCGCAGCGATTGGTCGAAGACCTGACTCGCGAAGCCGTGCTGGGACAGCAGGCCTGGGTGAAAGCCCGCGAGAACAATGATTTCGCTGCCTTCGCACCGCACCTCACTCGCATGGTCGAACTCAAACGCGAGCAAGCGTCTGCGATCGGGTACAAGCATCATCCGTATGATGCGTTGCTTGACGAGTACGAACCGGACGCATTGACCTCCGACGTTGCCGTGACACTGGCCGGATTGCGTTCCGAACTCGCGCCGCTGGTCGCCGAAATTGTTCAAAGCCATCGCAAGCCTCCCGAGGAGATTCTCTCGCGACGCTTCCCCGCACAGACGCAGGAGGCCTTTGGTCAGGCCGTCGCGGCCGCGATCGGATTTGACTTCCAACGCGGTCGACTCGATACCACGCATCACCCTTTTTGCTCGGGGATGGGACCGCACGATTGCCGCATCACCACGCGGTATGACGAACACTTTTTCTCGACGGCCTTTTTCGGAATCCTGCATGAAGCGGGACACGGAATGTACGACCAGGGCATGCGGACGGAGCAGTACGGGTTGCCGCCCGGCACGTATGTCTCGCTTGGCATTCATGAGTCCCAGTCGCGACTGTGGGAGAACTTCGTCGGCCGACGCAAATCGTTCTGGCAACATTTCTTTCCACGCGCCCAGACTGCGTTCCCCGAAGCACTCGCGACGGCCCGCTTGGACGATTTCTATTTCGCGATCAATACCGTCAAGCCATCGTTGATTCGAGTCGAGGCTGACGAAGCGACCTACAACCTGCATATCATCGTTCGATTCGAACTCGAGCAGGCACTCATTCGAGGCGATCTGTCGGTTGCCGATCTGCCGGGTGCGTGGCGCGAGAAATATCGCGTCTACCTGGGTATCGAGCCGGCCAACGATGCCGACGGCGTTTTGCAGGACATCCATTGGAGTGCGGGGCTGTTCGGGTATTTCCCCACGTACTCGCTGGGCAACCTTTACGCCGCGCAATTGTTCGAAGCCGCCGACCAGCAGCTCGGGGGTCTCGACGCGCAGTTCGCACGCGGTGACTTCCAGCCGCTCCTCACTTGGCTGCGGGAGAACATCCATCAGCAAGGCCAGTGCTA
>JBJOLO010000029.1:0-20007 GCA_046045565.1 Planctomycetota bacterium
GCAACTACCTGCAACCAACGACCCTGCCTATGCCCGCCTGCCCCACCTGCACCCGCCTGTACGGACCTGCCTCCACCTGCACCCGCCTGCTTGTCATGAGTGCCGCCATTCTAACGAAATCCTGCGACCGGCTTGCATTCCCGCATTTTTTTCGTGATAGCAACAAGGTTTCGGCACCCCGAAGTGCTAATTATGATAGATACCATTATCGCCGGGGATGCTCGGTTTGATTTACCAAACTCCTATTACGCTCTTGTGACGAGTCCCATTATGAGCCGCCTGTTCGCCATCCGATCTCGATCGACCGCCCGCTTCCGATCCCCCGCTTCACCGACCTCAATCGCTGGCGTGGCTGCGATCATCTTTTTCAGCATGTTGCCCGGTTGGCTGTCGATGAGTTTTTCCGGGGTGACTTCGAGTGGATGGTCGATCCGGTTTGCATCGGAGGTTCGAGCGGACGAACCGCCCGCGGATGCCGGTCTGCTTACCTTGGATCGGATCTATCAAGCCAACGAATTCAGCGGGCAGCCGGTCGAGTCGATCGTGTGGAGCAAGCGACGCGGCGGCTACACGCAGCTTGAGAAATCCTCGCGAGGCCCTGCAGGCCGCAGTCTCGTTTGGCACGAAGTGGGAAGTGATCGCAGCGAGGTCCTGGTGCCTGCACACCACTTTATTCCGCCGCGAGGCGATGGAGCACTTTCGGTCGAGAGCTATGCATTCTCGAAGGACGAATCCAAGCTGCTGATCTACACCAACTCGAAACGTGTTTGGCGAACGCGGTCGCGAGGAGATTACTGGGTACTCGACATCACGGCGGGTGAATTGAAAAAGCTCGGCGGTGATGCGCCGGCGTCGTCATTGATGTTCGCCAAGTTTTCGCCCGACGGACTGCGCGTCGCCTTTGTGCGCGAACACAACATTTATGTGCAGGATCTCCGCTCGATGGAGATCACCCCATTGACGACCGATGGCGAAGCCAAACGCATCAATGGCACCTTCGATTGGGTCTATGAAGAAGAACTCAGCCTGCAAGATGGATTCCGCTGGAGCCCGGACGGAAACTCGATCGCATATTGGCAGATCGATGTCGAAGGCGTGCGCGAATATCATCTCGTGCACACCGCGGATGGACTCTACAGCGAAGTGCAGCCGATCCCGTACCCCAAGGTCGGAGAGACGAATCCTGCCGCGAGGATCGGTGTGGTTTCGAGCGGCGGCGGAGAAACACGGTGGATCGAACTGCCGGGCGATCCGCGCGAACACTACATCGCCCAAATGGATTGGGCGGGAAATTCCGATGAATTAATCCTGCAGCAATTCAATCGCCTGCAGAACACGAATCGCCTGATGATCACCGCAGTCGAATCGGGCGAAACGCGCGTCGTTCATACTGAAACCGACGCCGCCTGGGTCGACAACCACAACACGCGTCTGCACTGGCTGGCCAATCACAACCGGCTGGTCTGGTTAAGTGAACGCAGCGGTTGGCAGCATGCGTACGCCATCGACCGCCGGGGTGATACCGAACACGGCGATGCGCAGATCCGGCCGATTACCGGCGGCAAATTCGATGTGATCCAGATCGATCACGTCGATGAGACCGGCGGTTGGCTGTACTACACCGCGTCGCCCGAGAATCCCACTCAGCGCTATTTGTATCGTACGCGACTCGATGGCAGCCAAACCGAACGCGTCACACCGGCGGAGCAATCGGGCACCCACACGTATCAGATCTCTCCCGATGGCAAATGGGCCGTGCATTCCTGGTCGACGTTTACGACGCCGCCCGTCGTCGAATTGATTTCGTTGTCGGACCACAAGTCGGTCAAAGTGCTGGCAGACAACAAGGCATTGAAGGAACTACTGGAAAAGCTCCGTCGGCCCACTGCCGAGTTGTTTCGAGTCGACATCGGGGGCGGCGTAATGCTTGACGGATGGTGTCTCCTGCCGCCGGACTTGAACACCACACAAAAGTATCCCGCGATATTCCATGTCTACGGCGAGCCGGCCGGTCAAACGGTGCTCGATCGTTGGGGTGGCAAGTCGCACCTCTGGCACATGATGCTTGCACAACAAGGCTATGTCGTGCTCAGCGTCGACAATCGCGGTACTCCCGCTCCGCGCGGTAATGATTGGCGAAAGTGCATCTATCGCCAGGTTGGTATCCTTGCCTCATCCGATCAGGCCGCGGCAGCGCGTGAAATCATGAAGGCGCGTCCGTATATCGATGCGCAGCGGATCGGCATTTGGGGCTGGAGCGGTGGCGGATCGATGACCCTGAATGCCATCTTTCGTTATCCGGACCTTTATCACACCGGGATCTCTGTCGCCCCGGTCCCGAATCAACGCTTTTACGATTCGATCTATCAAGAGCGTTACATGGGATTACCCGGCGACAACACCGACGGATATCACCGAGGCTCGCCCGTGCACTTCGCGCATCAGCTCCAGGGCAACCTGCTTTTGATCCACGGCACAGGCGACGACAACTGCCACTATCAAGGTGCGGAGCAGCTGATCAATGAACTGATTGCGCATCACAAGCAGTTCACCATGTTCGCCTACCCGAGTCGAAGCCACAGCATTTCGGAGCGTCCCAACACGACGCGTCACTTGTATGGTCTCATGACGAACTTCTTGCGGGAAAAACTCCCGCCAGGCCCGAAAGCGCCGTAAGGCTCGCCTGCCACCTCCACCCCGCTCGTCCGTGCTAGCTCGGCGCTCGCTCGGCGTAGCCTGCCCGCTTGCCCCCCCTTTGCAACTAAAAACGCCGTCACTGCCCCCCCGCAGCGGGCGGTTTTCAGCCAGTTATTACGCAACTTTTACATGGCGGCGGCATCTCGGCGACGCATTCACGGACGATATTTCCTACAATTCCAGACAACGCAATTCCAGACAAGGCGATTGCGGTCGGAGCGAAATCGGGAGGATTTCGGGAAGTTCGTCATTCGAGAAATCACCTGACGTTGCCGCTCAACGCGGCACTACCACTGAGGCAACCGAACATGTCTACGGTATCAAAACCCAAGAAGCATCAACGTGATCGAGCTCCTGAAGCCTCCCCGGAGGCTGTTGGGGCAGAAGCCACGAATCCCGTATCAACCGATAAGGGCTCGTCCGTCTCGCAAGAGCGTCAACACCGCATTGCGAGCGGCATCGATTGGGTTACGAGCGGCTGGTTGGTGTTGCTGCATGTCGGTGCGCTCGCCGCTCCGTTTTATTTCTCCTGGAGCGGCTTGGCGATCTCGCTGTTCTTGCACTGGATTGCCGGTGGCGTGGGAGTTTGCTTGTGTTACCACCGCTTGCTGACGCACGATAGTTTCAAGACCTATCGCCCGATCAAGCTGTTTCTGTCGTGGCTCGGCGGATTTGCCGGCGAAGGCTCGGCTATCGATTGGGTGGCGAATCATCGCAAACACCATGCGTACAGCGATCGCGAGGGCGACCCTCACTCGCCGAACGATGGCGGATTCTGGAGCCATGCCGGCTGGTTGGCTTACGCGATTCGCGGACAAGAAGCCAAAGATAATGCCCAGCGATGGGCTCCGGACTTGGCGAACGATGCGGGTGTCCGCTTTGTCGCCAACCTGTTTTTGCCGACCCACTTTGTCGTCGGCGGTGTCCTGTTCGCTCTGGGCTATGCCTTCGGCGACACAACGCTGGGCATGTCCTGGCTCGTCTGGGGCTTGTTCGTCCGTCTGGTGTTCGTGCTCCACAGCACGTGGTTTGTCAATTCGGCGAGCCACATGTGGGGTTATCGCAACTACGAGACGACCGACGACAGCCGCAACAACTGGTGGGTCGCGCTGGTGACCTACGGGGAGGGCTGGCACAACAATCACCACGCCTATCCGCGGATGGCGAAACACGGACACAAGTGGTGGGAAATCGACGTCACGTTCATGACGATTCGCCTGATGCAGTTCCTGGGTCTTGCCTGGGACGTCGTTGACTATAAGAATCATCGGGAGAAGGTGGGAGGCTGATCCTCCCGCACTGCTTCTCTCCGTCAATCGACAGACAACGCATCATGCATCCGAAGAGCATCGCATCGCACAACGGGCTCCGTGCAGCAGAGCGCGCCTACCAACTACTTCTTGCCAAAGCTGCGCCGCTCGACGCCTGCGTCGAGGGGGTGACCTTAATCGAGGACGACCCGACTGAGCTGACGGTCGGCTATGGCGGTCTTCCCAACGAAGACGGTGTGGTGGAATTGGACGCCGCCGTGATGGACGGCCCCACGCATCGCGGTGCGGGCGTGGCCGGCTTGCGGAATGTCCGGCATCCCAGCAAAGTCGCGCGATGCCTGTTGCGGCAAACGAATCGCGTGCTGTTGGTCGGCGAAGGCGCCTTGGAATTCGCTCGGGTCAATGGATTCCCCGAGGAGAACCTGCTGACGGACCAAGCCCTTCAGATGTGGCGGTATTGGAAACGCAAACGGTCGCACGTCGATGACTGGCTTGACCCTTCCCCGGACGATGCCCATCTCGATGTGCAGCATTGGTACGAGCGGCATTTTTACGGCGGAACGCATCAACCGCCGAACGTCATGCCGCAAGGCGGCACCGTGCACTGCGCGGGCCTCGATCAGAACGGCGACCTGGCGTGCGTCACGAGCACGAGCGGTCATGCCTTCAAGATTGCGGGGCGTGTCGGGGACTCGCCGATCCTCGGCGCCGGTCTTTACGTGGACAACGATGTAGGCACCTGCGGCAGCATTGGACACGGCGAAGCGAATCTGCAAAACCTCTCGTCGTTTCTCGGTGTCGAATTGATGCGCGGCGGTGCCTCACCCCAAGAGGCGGGTCTCGAGATGCTGCGGCGTGTCGTCAAACATGCACATCCGAGTCAGCGTGATGCACAAGGACGCCCTACGTACAACCTTCAGTTCTTCCTGATGGCAAAAGACGGAAGGCACGCCGGCGTCGCGCTCTGGGGACCGAAACAGATTGCCGTCTGCGACGAACATGGCCCGCGACTCGAAAAGTGCCACGCCCTTTTCGAGCATGCGTCAAACTAGTCTTCGTTCGCGGTTGCGTTGTGACTTGATAGACCGGCGGTCCGCGTCATCGGGATCGCTGTTCGTCTTGCAAATCGCCTTACGGCGATCCGGCCGCTTTCGCTTGATAGATGCGTGAATCGGCATCGATGCACCATGTCTCGGTGCGCCCGTCGGCGACTTTCACCTTGGCTCGCACTTCGTAGCCGGTATCGATGATTTGCAATTCCAACGGTTCGGCCAGTGTCTCGTGCGATAAGCCGTCCAGTCCAAGTTCCTCGACATTGCGCGCCCAACGCCGCTGTCGGCCGCGAAATTCACTCTGTGCGTCGTGCACTCGCTGAAGCAGGAGCTTCCCATGCCAAGCCGGATCGGGAAACGGCGATATCGACTGCTCGGACCGGGCTGCGTATTCGGCGACGCTCGTCGAGGAAAAACTCAAATAACCCCAATACTCAGGGCGATGCATGTTGATCACGCCCTGTGGCGACCACACCCAGTTGTCTTCAGCGCGGCCGAGCAGTTTGCGATACGTTCCGTCCACAACCTCATGCTGCCATTCCACACGCGAAAAATTGATCCGCCATACATCCTCTGCTTGCGGCGGCAGTTTCCGCTCGCTGCCCTCCACGAGTTGCGTCAGCGCCGACCAAGCGATCGCGATCTCCACCGACCAACCGCGATCGATGTCGCCGGGATCGTTGATCGTTCCATCGACATGGACAGCGGTCTTGATGCCGCTGATCTCCCAGGCATCATTCGCGCCGCCTCCATCCTTGTACGGTTTCGGCAAAAATAAGTCCCACCCGGTATTCAGCGCATTCATTTCGAATTCGCCGTAACGATGGTTATCGCCATCGGGGTCCAGGAAGACCTCAAAGTCGTTGTCATAGAAAATGACCGAGTCGTGGCGTTTCAATGTCCCCCACACATCGGGTTCTTCAAGTTCAACGCCGAGGTACAGTGCACGGTCGTCCCACAGCATCTTTACCCGGGTCCGCCATGTCGGCGGCAAGCGAATCAGCCCTTCGATGTCAACAAACTCGTCCGACCACGGTGCCTGTTGCCACTCCGGTTCATTCAACCGACCATCGATGACGAGCGCGGAATCGCGGTCACCACTGGCTACTGCAGCCCGATAACAGACGTAGTGTCGTGGCGGGGCCGGTGGTTGCTCGCGCGCCGACTCGGGAACCGCATCCCATACTCGCACCGTAAAGTCGCCGCCCGCAGAGACTAAACACGTGCCGTCGCGTCGCAGCGCAAGTGCATGACATTCCGCGGAGTGCGTACCGAGTTGGACAACTTCCTTCAGTGTGATACCGACCAATTCCGCTGGTTGGCTGGTGTTCTCGGTCACGGCTCCGCCATGCAAGATCAGATCCCAAACCCGCACGGCACCGTCCGCACCGCTGGTAAAAAGCCTTGTCCCATTCGGCAGCATGGCGATGTCGAGCAAAGCCTGCTCGCATCGAGCTGTCGCAACTTCTGCGGCGTTGCTCCGGTCCCAGACGCGCAAGCTTCCATCACGCGACGTTGCCATCACGAGGTTGGCGCGCGGGTGAATCGCAATCGCCGTGATCGAATCGGCTGCACCTGCCAAGGTTTGAGCCACTTCCTTGGTCTCCAGGTTCCAGACGTGCACACTGCCATTCGAACAACCGACGAGCAACTGTTTGCCGTCCCCGCTGAAAAGCAGACTGGTGATGCCCGCATCATGTCCGGCCAGGGTTTGCATCGCTGATGCACTACCGGCCGCCAACTGATCTTTACGAGGAATCGGCACCACGTACGCCGCTTGATCTGCACATGCAACTGCGACGAAATTGCCGTCCGGACTGCGAGCGATCCTGGTTCGCCGAGCGACCTCGGCGGGCAGCGGCCGCAACTGTCGCGATTGCCGCGTTACAAGATCAATAATCTCCAAGCCTCGCTCGACGCTGACGACGATCAACCGTTCACCCGTCGCATCAAACTCGCAGCCGTAATACTGTTTTGCTCGCGGCTCCTGATCGAACTGAAACGAGTCGATCGACACACGATCTTTTAAGCTCCACAACTGAATGCGACCATCGAGACCGCATGAGGCGATTTTGGTACCCCATGGATCGAAGGCCAAAGCCACCACATGGCTATCATGCCCCTGCAACACCGATTTGCTTTTGTGTTTTCCCCGGTTCCAGAAGTATTGCCATTCCCATCCGCGGTCGACGGGCGGAATCGATGACAAGATGTCGGTCGCTCCATCGCCTTCGTCACGACTTAAGGCAGCCACTTCTCGCAATTGGGATCGATGCCGTGCTGTGCGATCTGCGTCGGCATCGAGCCGAGCCTGAATTCCTGCGGACGGCGCATCAAGCGTTCGTCCCGATGACTCGGCAGTCTCGCCACCCGCACCCTGCGGCCGTGTTCCCTTCTTGCCGTACGCACCACCCGACTTTGAGCCTTCATCTTCCGCAGGCGCGGGTGCGTTCGATGTTCGGTTCGGTCCGCAGCCGGCGAGTGCAACGGCTCCGATCAGCAGCCACAGCACTACGCTCCCGGTGCGATCGCGCGTGGTGGAACGATCCATCGCACAACAGGCCTGAGAACGATGGTCCGACGAGAATTCTCCACGGCTGACCGCACAACCAAGTCGTTGAGACACTTGCGTCTGCTCCTTACCTACAGGGCACCATGCCAATCGCATCGTAGAGCCGAACCAGCGACCACACCGGCTCTCAGGTTGCCGGAAGATGACGTGGCAGGGCCACGATCACCGAGCAACCTTTTCCTGGCGAGGCGTCAATCGTTGCTTTACCTCCAAGCATGCCGGCCCGCTCGCGGATACTTACCAGTCCATAATGATTGGACTTTACCTGGGCCGGATTAAAGCCATGGCCATTATCGCGAAACGACAAGCGGATCTCCGCTGGCGATTGCTTCAGCTCAATAAAAACCTGGGTCGCCTGGCTGTGCTTCGTTGCATTGTGAAGGCACTCACGCACGATTCGATACAACGCATGCTCGATCGGAGCCGCCAATCGTTCGAACGGGTCGATCTCCAACCGGATTTCCATGACGGATCGCTGTCGGAATTCGGCGACAAGTTCCGAGAGTGCCGGCGCCAATCCTCCCGGCTCGAACGTGACCGGCTGCAAGCCGGCGATTAACTGCCTCGCTTCGCCCACGGCATGCCGGATCAACGACATCGCCTGGTTCAGCGAGCCCGGTACCTTCCCGACCGCCGGTTCGATTTCGGCGGCAGTGCTCTCGAGAAACATCAGGGCGGCCGTCATCTCTTGGACGATGCCGTCGTGGATCTCAAATCCGAGAAGTTGCTGTTCGCGAATCAGCATCTCCACAAGCCGCCGCTGATGCGCAGCTTCATCCGGCGGCCCGTTTTCGCGATTTGCCGTCACCAGCGTCGCCTGTTACAGGTATCGATTGATGAGATTCTCGAGCATCTCTTGCCGACCGCTCTGGTTCGCAGCCACTTCGCCCTTACCCAGCATGTAGGCTTCGAGCGTTTTGAAGTTGGCTTTGCCCGATTCGATTTCAGCACCGACGCCCGTGTCCCAGCTCGCGTATCGCTGCTTCACAAAGGCATCCAATTCGCCGTCAGCTCGAATGGCCGCGGCGATTTTCAATCCGCGAGCGAACGCATCCATGCCGCCGATGTGCGCGTGGAACAGATCGACCGGTTCGAAGCTCTCGCGACGCACTTTCGCGTCGAAGTTCACGCCGCCCGGATTCAGTCCACCGTACTTCAGTAACACCAGCATGATCTCGGTGGTGAGGTAGAAATTCGTGGGAAACTGGTCGGTGTCCCAACCCAACAACGTATCGCCGGTGTTGGCGTCGATCGATCCGAGTACACCCTGCATGGCGGCGTAGTCGAGCTCATGCATCATCGTATGGCCGGCGAGCGTCGCGTGATTGGTTTCGATATTCAACTTGAAGTGATCCATCAGCCCGTAAGCACGAAGGAAGTTCACGCAGGCTGCGGCATCCGAGTCGTACTGATGCTTGGTCGGTTCCTTCGGTTTCGGTTCAATCAAGAACTGGCCGGTGAAGCCGATCTCTTTGGCATACTCCACTGCCAGGTTCATGAAGCGCCCCATGTGGTCCAGCTCGCGCTTCATGTCAGTGTTGAAAAGATTCTGATAACCTTCGCGCCCGCCCCAGAAAACATAATTCGTGCCACCGAGCTCTTTGGTGACCTCGAGGCATTTCTTAACTTGCGAGGCGGCGAAGGCGAAGACATCCGCGTTGCAACTGGTCGATGCGCCGTGCATGAACCGCGGATTGCTAAACATGTTGGCGGTGCCCCACAACAGCTTGATTCCCGTCCGCTGTTGCTCTTCCTTCAGCACTTTCGCGACGGCATCGAAGTTTCGATTCGACTCCGCCAGGGTATCGCCTTCCGGCGCGACGTCGCGATCGTGAAATGCGTAGAAAGGTGCTCCGAGTTTTTCCATGAATTCGAAGGCCACGCGGGCACGGCGAATGGCATTTTCGACCGAATTCGACCCGTCATCCCACGGCCGCACCATCGTTCCGGAACCGAACGGATCGCTTCCCGTGCCTCGAAACGTATGCCAATAAACCACGCTAAAGCGGAGGTGGTCCTTCATCGTCTTGCCTTCGACGACTTCGTTTTCGTTGTACCAACGAAACGCCAGCGGATTTTTCGACTTCGGGCCCTCGTACGCGATCTTGGAAATTTCAGGAAATGCGGCCATCGGGATTCCAGAACGGGAAAAAGATATGCCAGGGAAAGCAACGGGCCGCAACACGCGGCCCCTTTCCAGGCAAATATGGTTGCAGATTCCCCACCGCGCTTCAACGGGGCAGGTCACAGACTCACCGCGTCATGCGGTCCACGATCCAATCACCCAGGCGCGGTGAAATGGCAGCGATTGCGAGCAACCAGCGTGCTTTCGCCGGCAGGATCAATTCCGGCCGACGCGACTCGCACGCCTTGAGGATGCGACGCGAGACCACCAGCGGATCGAGACCGCGAATGCGAACGCCGCCGCCCGGACGCTTGGCAGAGTCTGGCAGATCAGCCGACTCGACCGCATACCGCTGACCCGCATCCTCGCGAGCAATCGGTCCGGGACAAACCAGCAACACGTGGACTCCCTCGGCTTTCAACTCCAGCCGCAACTGCTGCGAATAAGCGGCCACCGGAAACTTGCTGGCTGGATAGGCCCCCAAGTAACGCGTCACCGTTTTCGCCGCTAACGAACCGACATTGACCAGGTAGCCACGCGATGCGATTAGGTGCGGCAACGCGGCCCGCGTGCACCGTACCGTCGAAAGAAAATTCAATTCCAGCAGCTCTTGGAATTGCTCCGGCGTCGTATCGACCACGCGACCACGCGTCGATCGACCGGCATTGTTGACCAACACATCGATGCGTCCGAACTCCGATACGGTTCGCGCTATGAGAGCCGATACCTGCTGATCATTCGTGACATCGGTCGGCACGCCGCAAACCGCGGCATTCTCGCGACGCAAATCACTGACGGTGGCGTCCAAGCGAGCGGCGTCCCGGGCCGCCAGGACCAACTTTGCACCGGCTTGAGCGTAGACGCCCGCCAACGACCGGCCGAACCCCGCCGACCCGCCCGTGATGATCACCACCTTGTCGCGCCAAAAGGACATCGCCGTCTACCTGACCACCGCTTGGCGAAACAACCTGATTCGGGATTGCCGTGGAGCCCTAAGCGGGGAGGTATTCCTACTTCGAACCCAAGGCTCAAAAACGCTATGCCAAGAGTCTAGTGTCGCATGCCGGGAATTTCCAGTTGGCCGTTTCGCTCGGTGCTTCAGCAACCGACTTGTACCGGCTACACTTTCGGCAATGCACGACGTACCTTGCGTTCCGGGTATCGCGACTTCGTGACCAAGCGTATTCGTGACCAGACGACTTCGTCACCCCATGGCCGGCACGACCACGATGTCGCAACCGTGCATCGCGGACTCAAAAAAACGAATCTGATAGATCACGATCGGGAGAGACCGGATGCGAACCTTTTCTTATCTTTGCCTTCTGCTGTTGGCACCGATCACGCTGACTGCCGAGTCACGGGCTGCTGAATCACGGGCTGCTGAATCAGGGGCTGCTGAGCCGCCGGCTGAGAAGCCGCCGGTTGTGGAGGAAGGCTTTGTCTCCCTGTTTGACGGGAAGACACTCGCGGGTTGGGAAGGCGATCCCGGGACGTTCCGCGTCGAGAACGCTGCGATCCTGGCGGGGTCGCTGCAGTCCCCGATCCCGCGCAACGAGTTTCTTTGCACCAAGCGACGTTACGACAATTTTGAACTGCGATTCGAGGCCAAGCTGGTTGGACCGGGGAAGAATGCCGGAGTGCAATTCCGCAGCGAACGGATTCCAAACCATCATGAGGTGACTGGCTACCAGTGCGATATCGGCGTCATGGACGGCAAATCCATTTGGGGTTCGCTGTACGATGAGTCGCGCCGCAACAAGTTTCTAGTGCAAGGCGACCACGACAAGATCATGACGAAGTTCAAACCGGATGACTGGAATATCCTGGTGGTGCGGTGCGAGGGTCCGCGCATTCGCATCTGGGTGAATGACGTGGCAACGGTCGATTACACGGAAACCGAACCGAACATCGCCAAGACCGGCATCATCGGACTGCAGATCCATGGCGGAGCGCCTGCCGTCGCATCCTACCGCCATCTTCGCATACGCGAACTGCGTTGATCTACCATGCATCAATTCTTGTATTTCGATCTCGGCAACGTGCTGCTTGACTTCGACCATCTGCTTGGTTGCGGCCGGGTCGCCGAGCATGCCGGCGTAACGCCTGAACGCGTCAAGGAAGTCGTGTTCGACTCCGGACTGGAATGGCGTTACGAACGCGGGGAAATCAGCAGCGGCGAGTTCTACGATGCGGTGAAATCCCGCATCCCCACGGTGCCTGACCTGCCGTTTGTGCTGGACGCATTGAGTGACATCTTTCAGGTCAAACCGAAAATCGAAACGGTTTTGAAATCGCTTGCCCGACGCGGTCACCGCATGGGGATCCTCTCCAACACCTGCGAAGCCCATTGGCAGTTCGTGCATTCCGACCGATTTCCGTTCCTGCGCGAGCACTTTGAAATTCACGCCCTGAGTTTCCGCATCGGCGCCATGAAACCCGAACCGAAGATCTACCAGCAGGCCCTGGCGATGGTCGGGGTTCCCGGGGAACAGGTCTTCTTTGTCGATGATCGTCCGGAGAATGTCCGCGGCGCGGTGGAGATGGGAATCGACGCGGTGCAATTCCACAGCCTGGAATTGCTCCTGACGGATCTCCGCGCGCGCGATCTTGTGGACTGAACGTTTCCAGACAGAGCGCTAGATGAGTCCGGTTCGACTTGCGCGTGCTCGATTCGCCCAAGAACAATCAGGCCGTTTGCCGGAACTGGATTTCGTGCAACCGTCGATAGATTTCGCAGCGGCCGATCAGTTCCTCATGCCGGCCCAGATCGACGATTTTGCCGGCGTCCATCACCAGAATGCGATCCGCAAGCGCTAAGGTGGACAAGCGGTGCGTGATCATGATGGCGGTTCGGCCATGCACAAACCGTTCGAGCACCTTGTGGATAAGTTGCTCGCTTTCCAGATCGATCTGGCTGGTGGCTTCGTCAAGGATCAGGATCTGAGGATCGCGCAGGATGGCCCGAGCCAGGGCGATGCGCTGTCGTTGTCCGCCGGAAAGTTTGCAACCGCTCTGCCCCACGCGTGTTGCGTAGCCCTCTTCGAGCTTCTCGACGATGAACTGGTGCGCGTGCGCTTTTTTCGCCGCCTCGATCACCTCGTCATCGCTGGCACCCAGCGACCCGTAACGGATGTTGTTCATGACGGTGTCGTCAAACAATTGCGCTTGCTGCGTCACTACCCCTACCGCGGATCGCAGATCTTTAACGCGAAACTCGCGGACACTCACGTCGTCCAGCTGTACCGTTCCCGCAACGGGGTCGAGAAAACGGGGTATGAGATTTACCAACGTCGATTTGCCGCAGCCGTTGCCGCCCACAATCGCGATCGTCTCGCCGGAACGGATCTCCAGATCAATCCCCTCGAGCACCGGTTTTTCGGGCGTGTACCGGAAATGCAACTTGTTAAACACCAACCGGCGAAAGGCACTTGGGAACGGACGCGGTTGCGGCGGATCTACGATGGTCGGCGGGGAATCCAGGAAACTGAAGACGCGTTCCGACGCTGCGACCGCACCTTGAATCGACGAGAAGACTTCCGACAGGCGTCTCGCCGGGTCGCAGATTCCCGCCAGCAAACCGTAGAACACCAGCAGCATCTTGGGATCGAGCGGCCGATCGCACATGCGAATCCCGAAGATGTACATTTCCTGCGTTAATGTCAAATACGCTCCGGTAATCAACGCAAGGCAAATCACACTGATGCCCAAGACTTCCGTGATCGGTTTGATCAGCGAGTTGTAGAAGACGATGCGCGTCGATCGCTTCAGGAACTGCTTTGCGGTCAAGTGAAACTTCAAACGCTCGTGGCGTTCCATCGTGAACGCCTTGACTGTTTGAATGCTATTAAAGGATTCGTTGGCAACACCGTACAAGCGCGACATCTCTTCCATGCCACGTCGGTTCGCTCGCTTCAGCGATTGCGCTAATCTTCGAATGAGGTAGCCGGCAAGCGGTGCGAGTAGCAGAGAGAACAGCAAGAGTTGCCAACTGATCATGGCAGCGAGCACCAGGCAGGAAATCATCTTGAGCGGTTCGCGAATCGCGTTGCCAAACAGTTGATTCAAACCATTGGCAACATTCCCCGCATCGTTCATCAAACGGCTCATTAACGAGCTTGTTCCCTTGTCGCCAAATTCATTCACATCCATCCGCAGCATCCCGCGAAAACAGATTTTTCGCAGGTCGAACATCACCATCTGCACCAGTCGCTCCACCAGCACCATGTCGGCAACTAAAAACGCATCCTTGACGAGTGTCCCCGCCAGCATCGTGAGAACGACCACTACGAGCGTTCGGAACGGAGAGCGAGGCAAGTAGTCGTAAATCCACGGGCGCAGCATCTCCAATCCCGCCACGACCTGACGCTCCGCCTCGAGCCTTACCTGATTCATCCGTCGCGCTTGCTTGTCCTCTTCGGATGCTGCGGCGGACTCCGCAAGCGAGCGATCCAATTCGTCGATCTTCTTCTGACTGGTCTCGAGCTTCTGATCCACCCAGTCGTGCAGCGATTTCCCCTCGAACACCACCTCGACAAAGGGATAGACAATGCCGATGTTCGCGCCCCACAGCACGGCGACGATGAGGGACGAGCAAAAAATGCCCGCCAGCGTCATCCGGTAACGGCCGGCCAGCTTGAGAACGCGAAAGAAATCGGACATCTCGTTACCATCCTTGGCACGGGAATCGACAGGCCTTTGCACTGAGGATCGATGGGCTTCCCGCCCCCGCCATCCTCCTGATTCAGGCTCGCTCTTTTACCAAAAGCCCGCAAATTGGCCAAGCGCGAATTGGGTACCGGCAGTATCCGCGGACCGTAACCGTGCTTCGCGAGTGGATCGCGTTCGCGATAAGCAACGCCCGACACTTTTCCCCTGTATCGGCCCGCAAAACGAAAGCAGCCGCACTGAATACCACTCGATTCAGTGCGGCTGCCGCGAAATGGTTTACCAGGCCGAAACGTGGCAAAAGCCAGTCGATTCAACCCCCGCGTCACATGTACCCATCCGTCCCAGCACCCATTACGAAGGACGGAACTTCATGGGGCGAGACTTTTGAGACGCTGCTAGCAATCCATCGGCTGACGCACGCGCAGGAAACCGGTCGTGCTCGTGGTCGCCTCGGACTCCAGCAAGGTCTACTTGTCGTCATCCTCGGCGGCAATCACATCGATCAATTCGATCTCGAATACCAGGAGCGAATTCGGCGGGATGCCGGGACGACCTTGTGGACCGTAAGCGAGTTCCGACGGAATCCAGAAACGATACTTCGACCCCACGGGCATCAGCTGCACGCCTTCCGTCCAGCCTTTGATCACGCCGTTGAGCGGGAACACGGATGGCTCACCGCGATCGTAGGAGCTATCGAACGTTTTGCCGTTGAGGAAGGTACCTTTGTAGTGTGCCTTCACCGAATCCTTCGCGGTGGGTCGCTTACCCTCGCCCATCTTTACCACTTGATATTGCAAGCCGCTCTTCGTCGACTTCACACCTTCTTCCTTGGCATTCTTCGCCATGAACTCCTTGGTGGCCTTTTCGGCATTGGCTTGCGTTTCTTTCTGCAGGTTCTCCACCGCTTCGCGGAATTCTTCCGGCGACTGCGATGATTCCTTACCGGCGAAGGCATCGCGAATTCCGCGCACAATCAATTCCAAGTCCAACTCAAACGGCTGAGACTTCAGTTGTCCACCGATGTTCATGCCGATTCCATAGCTCACGCGTTCGCGATCGTTCTTCAATTCCACACTCTCCTCTTTGCCTTCCTCTTTCTTTTCCGCTTTCTTTTCAGCCTGCTTTGCGGCTGGCTTTTCTTCGGGTTCATCGCCGCGACTGGAGAGCGGAACGCTCCCGATCAGCATCACGAGAAGTCCAACAACAACGAGACACGGCTTGCGCATGCGATGTACCTTTGCAGTTTGCGAATTGAGCAGACGTAGATGAACCCACTGCCGCCATCGTAGCAGTTGCCGCTACCAGCAGCGAGGCTCCCTGCATTTGCCCGAGTAATCGGCAAGCTTTCGCCAATCGTCAAGCATGAACACGTTTCGTCATCCGGTAGGTGGTTGCCTACTTCTTCCGCTTGCCTTTGCCCTTCCGGTCGTCACGCGATTTTTTCTTTGCTTTCCCTTTGCCCACCCCCTTCTTGGGCCCGCTGTGCGTGGGCCGTTCGACGCGGCGTGTGGCACCGATTCGCTTGATCACGCGCAAATCGAGTTCCCGCCGATCGACATCGACCCGACTAATCTCGACCTCAATGCGATCACCCAATCGGTACGCGTGGCCGGCTCGATGCCCAACGAGACTGTGAGACCGCGCGTCGTAGCGGTAAAAGTCATCCTGCAAAGAACTGATGTGGATCAACCCTTCCGCAGGCAAATCGATCCCTTGCGCAAAAATCCCGAACGACTCGACTCCCGTGATCACGGCCTCCATCCGTTCGCCGACGCGACTGCTCAAGTAGGACAGCAGCTTCACCTTGATCAATTCCCGTTCGGCCTTTTGGGCGCGTTGTTCGCGTTCCGAACAATGATCGCCGAGCGAGACGAGTGCCTCGAAGTTGTCGGAGGGTCGTCGGCCGTGTGCCAGCGCTTCCAGCACGCGATGCACAACCAGATCCGGGTAGCGGCGAATGGGCGAGGTGAAGTGGCAGTAGTTGCGACTATGCAGGGCATAATGTCCTTCTTCCTGAGGACCGTAGACCGCTTTTTGCATGCTGCGAAGCACCGCGTAATTCACCGCATGCTCTTCCGGCTTGCCTTTCACCGCTTCGACCACGCGTTTAATTTCGAATCGACTTTCGAGGCTGTCGCAGGGAATGCCCAACTCGCGCACAAAATCGGAGAGTAGCCGCAGTTTTCTCAAATCGGGCGGCTCGTGAATGCGTCGCAGGAAATCAATTTCTTTTTCCGTCAAGTGTTCCGCGACCGCGTGATTCGCAGCCAACATGAACTCTTCGATGATCTGGTGACTCTCCGTGTTCTCCACGACATGGGCCCCGACGACGCGACCTTTGCGGTCGAGATCAATTTTTACTTCGGGTAGCGTGAGTTCGATGGCACCGGCAGCCAGGCGGCGACGACGGAGCAGCATTGCCAACTCGTGCATCTGCGCCACGAGGACATGAACATCAGGGGTCAGCTTCTCCTTCCAAGGCTCAGGCGCAGCCAGATACTCGTCGATTTCCTCATAGGTGAATCGCCGCTTACTCTTGATCGCGCCGCGACAAATCGAAGTCGCGACGGGGATTCCCTCCGGATTGAACTCGATGATCACCGTATGGCAATAGCGCACCTTATCGGGCTGCAGGCTGGCGAGGTTGTTGGAGATGATTTCGGGCAGCATGGGGATCACGCGATCGGGCAAATAGACACTCGTCGCCCGCTCCCGCGCCTCGCGATCGAGGGCCGACCGTGCCGGCACGAAATGGCCGACATCGGCGATGTGAACTCCCAAGCGCCAGTGTCCGCCTTCGAGCCGCTGCAACGAAATGGCGTCATCGAAATCGCGCGCATCAACCGGATCGATCGTGATGACCGTTTCCTGAGTGAAGTCCTGTCGCCCGCGGAGGTTGGTTTCGTCAAACCTGGCCGCCTGGTCGCGTGAGGCCTCGAGTACATCCTCCGGAAAATCGCCGGGCAGATCAAACTCGCGCATGATCGACAACGTGTCGACGCCCGGTTGGCCGCGTGGTCCGAGGTTCTCCACCACCACCGCTTCGCCGCCGAGGAAGTGGGACGGAAACCGGACCATCTCGATGACGACTTTGTCGCCCGGACTGAGATCTTTCGCGCCGGGATCTCCCACCGAGATCGGCTGCTCGAACACCTTGCCATCGACTTGAACCCAAGCCCCGCCGGCCTCCTCGACGTAAACGCCGACAAACCGATTCGTGGCTCGCTCGACAATCGCCACGATCTCGCCGGATAGCCGCTGTTCGTTTCCGCGCCGCTGCCGACTCACACGCACCGTCACATGGTCGCCGTCGGATGCATCACGGGTGTCATTTGCGGCGATATAGATATCGTCGCGTCGATCGGTGGCATCCACGCCAACCGGTCGCACAAACCCATAGCCTGCGGCAGTGCGTTTGAAGGTGCCTCGCACCAACGGCCGCTTGTTCCGTTGCCGCTCTTCTTCTTGACCTTCGCTTGGCTCCTGGTTTTCACCAGCCGTTGTTTTTGACTTCGGCTTGCGTTTCTCGCTCGCCGGTTCACGCAATTTGCGATTCGGTGCAGACGATGCCGCGGGCTCCGACTGCTTTTCGCGACGTGATTCCTTTTCAGCCGGCCCGGACTCCGCCTGTTCCGGCAAGTCGCGCGAGCCGTGACTCGACTCCGGTTTCGCAGGGACCCGCTCGGAGACCACGCACACCGCGTGATTCGGTCCCCAGAATAGCAAACCGCGCCGCACAAGCCGCTTGATGCTCATGCGAGCCTGCTTGCGCTCTTCCTCGTCTAAATCCATTTGCCTCGCGATGACGCGAGGTTTTACCGGCCGGTAATTCGGCTGTCTTACGTGCGTGAGAATTCGTTGTTCAAGTTCAGGATTCTTCATTCAAACCTTTAGAGATTGGTACTTTGGAATAAAAGTATTGTTTAGGAAAGTTGCTGATTCCGCGCTTCGCGCGTCTGTGCGGACTCGACTTTGGATGACTTCAGAAACTTACGGCCAAAACTCACATGGAACGGCGTCCAGCGACTGTCGGCGTTCGGATCTTCCCGCATGAGTTGTGCGATGTTGTGCAATTTGGCGTCCAGGTTGTCGAGGAAATGCAGGGTCACCGCTTCCAGAGTCATGGGCACTTTCGGACTTCCGAATTCCAGTTCGCCGTGGTGACTAAGGATGAGATGCTCCAAATGCAGCTTGGCCTCGCGGGGAAATGGCGTTCCCGTTCGCTGCTCGGTTTCCTCGATCTTTTTACGCAGGATCTCGCACCCCATCACCAAATGCCCCAGTAACTGCCCCTCATCGCTGTAGCCAAACTCGCGGTCGTACGTGAGTTCATCGATCTTGCCGACATCGTGCAGAAAGGCTCCCAGTAGCAGCATGTCTCGATCCAGTTCGCCGTACAACGGAGCAATCGCCTGGACGACTTGCATCAGTTGGACGACGTGCTCCAGCAGTCCGCCGCGATAGGCATGATGGTTCTTGACCCCGGCCGGTGCTGTCTGAAACCGCAGCATGAACGCTTCGTCCGCGAGAAACGATTCGGCCAGATTACGCAGCGGAACACTTTCCACGCCCCGAAGCATTTCGACTAACCGCTGCCGCAGGCCATCCACGAACACACGGTCGAGCATGCGAAAATCTTGTTCGTCCACGGTCTCCGCCGGCACACGATCCAACCGGCTGATGATCACTTGCAAGGCGCCGTTGTGAATGTGGGTTACCCCCTTCACCCGCAGGTAATCACCGGCCTCGAACGATTGCACAAGCGGATCGGTCACATTCCACAACAGCGCGGTGATCGCACCCGATTTGTCGGCAAGTCGCAATTGCAGATACTTGCCCCCCTGACGGTTCGCACGCACCTGTTTGTCCGCGACCAGAAACACCTGCTCAAGATTTTCATGCTCGACAAATTCAGAAATAAATCGACGCGTCATGGGAACACTCTTATCCATGGTTTCAATCGTTGGGCGCGATGACGCCAGCAGTCTGGTTTCTGCTGTGATGCGGTCGTGCCCGGATGGGAAATGCGCAACGAGCAAACAGCGATGCGGAAGCAAAGACGTTTACGACAGGGTTCGATGTAAGCAGGAATCGACGAGTTTATCCGAAAGCAAGTCGGGACGCGGGCGGTCCCCGCACCACGCGGGCGAGTTGCCGTGTCACTGCTCGACGGCCGGTTAAACTGCTGCCTTGTGGCAGGCAAAATTACTGCCCTGAGGCAGGCAACGTTACTGACCGGCGTCACGTCAAGTCACTGCCCGGCAAGTCACTGCCCGGCAGCAGACGGGCAAAGCGGAAGACGCTGCATGAAAACTGCACAAGCGTTGCAAGAATTGTATGGGAAATCCTCGCATCCACAAGTGGGGAGAGTTGCGACGCGGACGGAGCATTCAGCTTGTCACCCTCGCCTTACTTTTCCTAGAATGCGGACCCGCGGTGACGAGCGGTGGCCTGTTCTGCATCGATCCGGCCTCCGTTCATCGGCCCGCCGGCAACATCGCCAGCCAGTCATATTGAATCAGCGAGTTGAATCAGCGAGACACAGCTTCACCGCGTGAAGGCCCGACCCGAACCACGTCGGCCACGCACCCGCGCATGCCGGAAGTACCAGGAAGTAAGCAG
>JBJOLO010000081.1:0-7407 GCA_046045565.1 Planctomycetota bacterium
GAAATGATTCGGTGGCAGAACAGTCAGATGATTGTCGGTGACGAAGTGCGCCCCGCCGGTCGCACCGTCACGATGGTTCGTCGTCCGCCGGCACCGAAACTGGGAAGCAAGTAACGTTCAGTAAAGGTCGATGCCGCGGGGCTCACGGCGAGATGCACCGCGAGGCGCAAGGGGTTGGTGGTCGGTGCGATCGACCGGAAGCTGCAGCGCAACGGTGACCGTGAACAACGAGCATCGGCCGGACTAAGAATTGAAAATACGTTTCGAAGGAAAGCGATATTCACAATGAAGAAAGCACTCATGCTTGTGGTGGTGGCGGCCTTACTAATTGGTTCGCCTGAATTGTTCGCTCGCGGCCGCGGTGGCGGTGGCGGCGGTGGTGGAATGGGTGGTGGTGGAATGGGTGGTGGCCGGCCCGGTGGGGGTGGCGGTGGAAACGTTGGTCGACCGGGTGGTGGCGGGGGCGGAGTCGCACCGCGTCCGGCGCCCGGAGGTGGCGGATTCGGTGGTGGCGGAGGCCCGAGCCGACCGCCGTCCGTAAGTCGGCCGCCTGGAGGCGGTGGCGGTGGTGGCGGCATCGGTGGAGCTGGCATCGGTGGAGGTCCGGGCGGGACGCGACCGAACCTGCCTGCGGGGGGCGTAAAGCCGGGTGGATCCCGTCCTGATATCGGCGGGGTTGGACGTCCGGACATCGGCAATCGACCTTCAGTGAAGCCTGCACCGGGAACGGGTCGACCAGGCGTTGGCGATCGACCGAACATTGGCGATCGTCCGAATATTGGAAATCGACCCAACATCGGCGACCGCCCGAGTATTGGCGACCGTCCGAATATCGGAAATCGCCCCAACATTGGCGATCGACCCAACATCGGCGACCGACCCAACATTGGCGACCGACCCAACATTGGCGATCGACCAGGCGTCGGTGGTTTACCGGGCCTCGATGGACGTCCCGGATTGGGAAACCGGCCCGGTCTTGATAACCGGCCCGGTCTTGATAACCGGCCCGGTCTTGATAATCGGCCTGTCGTGAGCAACCGGCCGACGACCATCAATCAAATTAACAATGTCAACAACAACCTGATCAATCGGCCCAACACGCTACCGGCAAATCTGGGCGATCGTTGGAATTCGAACCTGAACCACTTCAACGACTGGCACCATCACTACTACGGGCGTTACGCATGGCACAACGGCTGTTGGCATTGGGGATGGAATCCGGGTTACCGCTGGAACTACTGGTGGAATAACTATCCGGTGATGACCGCGTTCGGAATGACCACGTGGGCCGTGAATCGAGTCGGGTATGCGTTTGGTTACTACCCGTACTCCAATCCTTACTGGACCGGCGATGTGGTGCAGGAGACGGTTTACAACTATTCGCAGCCTATCGTGATGACGCCGGACGAAACGTCGCTTGCCAAGTCCGATTCGGCACCGCCGCCGGATGATCAATCCAAAGCGTCTGCGATTTTTGATCAGGCTCGACAGGCGTTCTACGGCGGCGACTATCAGGGCGCGTTGCAATTGACGGACCAGGCGCTGAAGTTGATGCCGAACGACGCCGTGCTGCATGAATTCCGCGCACTGACCATGTTTGCCAGCGGCAAGTATCAAGATTCGGCAGCAATTCTCTACGCCGTGTTGAGTGTCGGGCCGGGGTGGGATTGGACCACGATGAGTGGTTTCTATCCGAATGTCGACGCCTATACCAAGCAGTTGCGGGCGATGGAAGACGTGGTCGAAAAGATGCCGCAAGACGCGGCAGGCCATTTTGTCCTGGCTTATCACTACCTGACAGCCGGGCATGAAGATGCGGCCGCTTCGCAGTTGCGCAAAGTGCTGGAACTGAATCCGAAGGATCAGGTCGCAACCCAAATCCTGCTCCAAGCGGATCCCGAAGCGAAACTCCCGAACTTGCCCAAGACGGTGGAACCGCCGAAGCCGGGCAACATGGTGAAGCCGGCTGACATCCAAGGTGCTTGGGCCGCGACACGCGGGAAAAGCAAGTTCGGCTTGGAACTCAAAGACGACAGCACCTTTACCTGGACCTATTCCGAAGACGACAAGTCACAGGAAGTGGGCGGAGTTTGGCAGGTCGATGAACAAGGAATCCTGGCCCTGCAAATGCACGACGAAGGCACGATGCTAGCCCAGGTCGTGCCGAAACGCGGAGCGATGGATTTCTATATGCTCGGCGATACCCAGGGCTCCGATCCGCTCGCGTTTACAACTGCCAAGTAAATCGCGATCACGGTTCGAGTTGGCCCGACTGAAAAGTCGGTCGATACGTTGATTGAATTGATTGGGGCGAGCCGCGTGATGATTCACTCGGCTCGCTCTTTCTTTTGCCGGACGTTTTTCTTGCGCAATGCCGATGCCGCAATGCCGATGCCGCAAGGCCGGTTGCAAGAGCGCTACTGCACAAGTCCAGCTATGAGAGCCCAGCCATGAGAGCCCAGCCATGAGAGCCCAGCCATGAGAGCCCAGCCATGAGAGGCCAGCCACCAGGGAGCGGAGCGTGACGCTTGGCACACGTGCGTCACGCCGCGAATCGCCAGACGTGCACAGGGCGCAGTGCTACGTCAGGACATCCTTCACGACGGTTCCCTCGACATCGGTGAGTCGTCGTTCCAGTCCGTTGTAATAGAACGTTAAACGTTCGTGATCCAGCCCCAGTAAATGCAGGATGGTGGCGTGGAAGTCGTGCACGGTGACGATGTTTTCAGCCGCCTTGTAGCCGAACTCGTCGGTCGCACCGTAAGTGAACGGTGCTTTGACGCCTGCTCCTGCCAACCATGCGGTGAATCCTTCGGGGTTGTGATCCCTTCCGCTTGCTCCCTTTTGAAATGTCGGCATGCGTCCGAATTCGGTACACCACACGATGAGCGTGTCCTTGAGCAGGCCTCGCTGCTTGAGGTCTTTGAGTAAGGCGGCGGTGGGTTGGTCGAAGACAGGACCGTGGACGTTGTATTGTTCCGCAATCACCTTATGTCCGTCCCAGTTGCTGACGCCTTCGCCGCCGGTCTGATACGCGCCGTTGAATAGTTGAACGAAGCGCACTCCTTGTTCCAGTAAGCGGCGGGCGAGGATGCAATTCCTGGCATAGGCGGCCTTGAGCGTATTCTGAGCGTCATCCGCGCCGTACATGGCGATCGTGGCCGCCGATTCCGTTGCGAGGTCGCGGACTTCGGGGATGCTGAGTTGCATGCGCGCCGCCAGTTCATAGCTGGAAATGCGGGCGGCAAGTTCCGTGTCGCCGGGGAATCGCTGCAGATGGCGATCGTTGAGTCGCTTGAGGAAGTCTCGGGTTTGACGATCGCTGGCCTCGGAGATTTCCGAGGGTCGGGCCAGATTGCGGATGGGCAGCGATGCGTTGAAGTCGGTGCCCTGAAACGCAGCGGGCAGAAATCCCGGTCCCCAGTTGTTCACGGAATTCTGCGGCGTGCCACGTGGATCGGGAATGGCGACGTAGGCCGGCAGGTTTTCGTTTTCTGTGCCGAGTGCATAGGAGGCCCAGGCACCGATGCTGGGGAAGCCGTCGAGCGTAAAGCCGGTCGACATGTAGTTTTCACCCGGTCCGTGGGTGTTCGTTTTGCCTTTGAGGGAGTGCAAAAAGCAAATGTCGTCGACCAAGTCGCCCAGTTGCGGCACGAGATCCGAAATCATTTTGCCACATTCGCCGCGCGGTCGGAACTTCCAAGGACTTTGCGTGATGTTGCCTTGTTCGCCTTGAAAGGTCACCAGTTTGTCGGCACCGGGCAGCGGTTGTCCGTGACGGGCAATCAGTTGCGGCTTGTAATCGAACGTATCGAGATGACTGCACGCCCCCGAGCAGAAAATCACCAGCACCCGTTTGGCTGCCGCTGGCTGATGCGGCTGCCGTGCGGCAAACGGATGTGCGGGATCGATCTCCGGCCGGATCGGCGACTTGCCGCTTACGGTGCTGCCCGAGGATGCATCCTGCCCCAGGAGACCTTGTTGGGCGAGCATCGCAGTGAACGCGATGCCGCTCAGGCCCGTCATGGCATGTTGCAGGAAGCCTCGACGATCGAGAAGGTGATATCCGTGAAGCATGACGAAGCCGTTTCGTAAAGGATGTTTGCTTGAAGGTGCTGCTGCGTGATGAAAACGAGACTATTGCAGGAACACGAATTCGTTGCTGTTGAGCATGGCCCGGCAAAAGGCGGGCAGGCCGGATGACTGCACGAACGCTTTCGATTCCGTGCGCTCGTCGGCCGTGGGGCCGCGTGAATAACACAGCCAATAGGCTTTCTCGATCTGTTCGTCGAGGTTCTCTCCGTTTTCGCGACGTAATCGCTGCGCGAAGAGGTCGGCTTGCTGCAGCATGAATTGGCTGTTGAACAGATTCAGCGCCTGCAACGGTGTGGTGGAGCGACTGCGGCGGGGTACGGAGGTTGCGGCATCGGGGCAATCGAAGATTCCAAACACCGATTCGCGCTCCAGCCGAACCTTGGTCATGTAAATCATCCGTCGCCAATCTTCAGGCCCGTAGTTCTTTTTCGGAAAGTAGTGTCGTACGTTTTCCATCGCAACTTCGAACGCGCTAAAGCCCGGCCCGAACATTTGGCGATCGAGCACTCCGGTCACGGCCAGGATGCTATCCCGGATCGGTTCGGCCTCCAAACGACGTGGCGGGAAGCGCCACCACCAATCGGTCGCGGCATCGATTCGCAGTCCGTCTTCGCGGGGCTGGCTGCTTTGCTGATACGTGGCCGAATTCAGGATCTGACGGTGTAGATGCTTCAGCGACCAGGCGTTTGCGAGAAGTTCCGATGCCAGCCAATCCAGCAGCTCCGGATGGGTTGGCCGCACTCCGGCCGCACCGAAGTCGCTCGGCGTCGTCACGAGACCTCGGCCGAAATGGAACTGCCACAAGCGATTGACAATCACCCGCGCGGTCAGCGGATTGTCGCGGGACGCGATCCAGTTGGCGAGCGCCACGCGTCGCTCGACTTCCGGGGAGGATCCCGTGATCGGCAGGCGTCCCAAGGCGGCGACCGTATTGGGTTCCACCACCTCTCGCGGAGCCGTTGGTTCGCCGCGGAAAAGCCGATGAATGGTTGGCGGTGGCTGGAACGTTCCTGCATAAAAGGTCCTCGAAGTCTGCAGCACCGACTTGCGATGCTCCATCGTCTGCCATTTCGCAAGCAATTCTTTGCCGCGTTTGGCTTCCGCTTCAGGGAACTTATCGAACACGTATTCGGGCGGAGCCGGAGTGCCGCCCGTGAAGGTCATGCGATCGTCCGAGGATGCGACCTGTTTCCACTGGCCCTCTTCGACCGCCACCTCGATGCGATATTTTGTCGCGATGCGATCGTTAAATCGCCCGTCGCGATCACGTGCCCAAGCGATCCGCTGAACCTCGATCACCTTTGGCAACTCAATCTGAGCCCACCCTTTGCCCGCTTCGTTGGAGATCCAGCTGCGCGGGTTGCCATGCTGGCCGTCGTTCAAGTGCTCGATCTTGTGAATGTCGTGTCCGGGCAGAGCGCTGGATGCGGTCGCCTTCGCCCCGAGACTCGATAAGGCCACATTGGTGGATCCGCTGTAGATCTCCAGTTCATCGAGACATGGTTCGGCTGCATTGGTTGCGAGGATGGTGAACCGCACGAACTTCGCCGGCGTCGGCGCAAATGTTTCTTCATTCGCGCGGGCTGTGACGGCGGGGCGTCCCTCGAGCGGATTCTTTTGAAACGGCTTGAGTTGTTCGCGGAGTTCGAGCATCGCGGCATCGATGGTGGCGAGTTCTTTCCGCTGCGCGTCGCTCAGGGGCGCGGAACGCTCGCCGTGCTGGACGCCCGCAAAAATCGCCTGGAACGCGTAGTAATCGGTCTGCCGGATCGGATCGAACTTGTGGTTGTGGCAACGGGCGCAGCCCAGTGTCAGTCCCAGGAACGCTGTGCCGGTGGTGTTGATCATGTCGTCGAGTTCATTTTGACGCTGCATCAGCGTCAAGTTGACATCCGGGCTCTTCACTAAGTCATAAGGTCCTGCGACCAGATAGCCGGTGGCTTCGGGCACGCCCAGCGCGTCGCCGGCAATTTGTTCTTTGAGAAACTGATCGTATGGTTTGTCGTCGTTCAAAGAGCGGATCACATAGTCGCGGTAGGGCCATGCATTGGGGCGCTCACGGTTCGTCTCAAAGCCGTTCGTCTCGGCAAACCGTACGAGGTCCAGCCAGTACCTCGCCCAACGCTCGCCGTAGTGAGGATTCTGCAAGACACGCTCTACAAGTCGCTCGGTTGCGTGAGGCTCCCGGTCTTGCTCGAAGGCCCGCACCTCTTCGGGCGTCGGCGGCAGGCCGAGCATGTCGAGATAAATCCGGCGGATCAGCTCCGCGCGTGTTGCCTTCGGGTTCGGCGACAGCGACTTCGCTCGAAGGGCCGCCAGAACGTATTGGTCGATCGGGTTGGCCGGCCAACCGTCTTTCGTTGGGGAGTTCGCTGGATCAGCGATCTCGGGCGGTGTTCCCGGCTGCAGTGGTTGAAAGGACCAGTGTTTCGACGGCGGTAGTTCCTCGATGGGTTCCGATTCTGCGCCGGGCCAGACGGCTCCTTGATCGATCCATTTTGCCAACAGCTGAATTTCCCCATCGGTCAGTCGTTCGCTGCCGTCAGGCGGCATTTGTTTGCCCGCCTCGCGTCCGCGAACCAATTGCATCAGGTGGCTCTGCTCGGATTTGCCCGGAACGATTGCCGGTTCGCCCGAATCACCGCCACGCACCATGCCCGAGCGTCGATCGAGCCGCAAATGACTTTCTTGAGTCGAGGGGCCGTGACACTCCCAGCACTTGGACTGAAGCAAAGGCTTGATCTGCGAATCAAAATCAACCGTCCCCGCCTGGCGTCCGGCGTCGTCTTCCGCTTGGGTGAGCGGCACGAGGGTGAGCACGATTGCGAGGCAGACCCATTTTGAGACGTTGTGTGGTATCGCGAGGACAAGCATGGTTTTCAGGACTTGATAAAGGAAGGTGCGTGCTGCGGGTGAAGGCGAGGTGGACTTGCCGGCTGATGTGCTAGACGGTATCGGCGAATCATCGTTGTGTCTGCAGGCCAGCGGAATCAGCGCCTGCGGGATCAGCAGTTGCGAATCAGCCCCGATGCTCATTGTGCAATGCAAGAGTGCTATCTGACAAGCTCGTAGCCGTGCTTGCCGATGATTTCCACGCATCTTGCCATTCGATGTGCAGTAAACGCGGGCAAGTCGCGGACGAAGGCCGAATTGCTAGCCTGTTAACCGTTAGACGAGGCGGGAAGATACTTCATCAGGACGATAGTCAGATCATCTTCTTGAGGACGCCCCTGGCGGAATTCGGTGACGCGATCGTGGAGTCGCGATAGGATTTCATCGGCCGGTTGATTGCGGAGTGTATGAAGCGTTTCG
>JBJOLO010000084.1:0-6823 GCA_046045565.1 Planctomycetota bacterium
CGAGTTGAAACAGACCTATGAGGCAGTGCGGTCGCTTTATCCGGCGGAGTATTCGGGACCGCCCGTTCCGTCGCTGGTGCGCGCGGATAGCGGGATCGACAGCATCTCCGCCGCGCACAGCCTGATCCCCGAAGCGATGCGGCATATGATGTCCGGTCTCGCCGTGCTGCTGCAGCCCGATCTGCCGCTCACGCGACGTCAGCAAGAAATGATCGCGGCCGTCGTCTCCGTGGAAAACAGTTGCTTCTACTGAACGGAGAGCCACCTCGAGTTCTTACGTCGAGCGAGCCTCGATGAAGAACTCGCCGCCGAGTTACGGCGGGACTACCGCAACGCAACCATCCCGGAGGCCGATCGAGTGATGCTCGACTTTGCGGTCAAACTCACGAAGGCAGCGTACAAAATACTGCCGGACGACGTAGAACGCCTTCGAGCAGTCGGGTTTGACGACCAGGGTGTTCTCCAAATCACGCTGATCGCGGCCTGGTTCAATTACATCAATCGCGTTGCGGACGCGCTCGGTGTTGGCAAGGGGCAAGCACCCTGAGGAGCATCCGGGGCGGGGTGAGGCGCGAGTGATCCCTGCAGGCGGCAAGCCGTCGCAACGCCACGGCGACAGACTGAACTGACATGCGGCACATCCGAGTGAACCGCCATGCGGTTTCCCTTCTCGCATCAGCGTAAAAGCGGATCTGCAACGATGCACCCGAAGATCCCGGGCATTCCCTACGCCACTTCGCCACTTCCAGTCGAATCGCCCCGGCCAGACTGGACATCGACAAGGCTATCCCGCAGACTTTGCATTGCCGACTTGAGTCGCAACGTCAAATCGCCCGCATCAGCAAGGCGGTGGCAGGGAGGCGATGGCGTTGTGATATCCGGGGAGCTCACTCGTCGGGACGCCAACCGTTTGTATGGCGACCCGACCAACCTGTGGAGTTTTTTGTGTTGAATCGGAACGTCCTGATCGTCTCTCTGCTAAGCACGTTGACGCTGGCTGCCCTGGGTCCCCGCGCGATGGCCGAGCCGACTGCGGCTCAGATCGAATTCTTCGAAACCCGAATTCGGCCGGTGCTCGTCGAACAGTGTTACGCCTGCCATAACTCGAGCAAGAATGCGGAAGGCGGTCTGGCGATTGATCAGCGTTCGGCAACACTCAGGGGAGGTGATGGAGGCCCGATCATCGCTCCGGGCAAGCCGGCTGAAAGTCGCTTGCTGGCAATTCTGCGTCACGAAGTCGAGGGGTTAAAGATGCCACAAGGCGGCGCAAAGCTCGGCTCTGCAGAGCTCGCCGACTTCGAAAAATGGATCGCGATGGGAGCTCCTGACCCTCGCGATCAACCACCTACGACCGACGAATTATCGAAAGCCACTTCCTGGGAAGCGGTGTTTGAAAAGCGGAAAAAGTGGTGGAGTCTGCAGCCCGTTCGGCGTGTCGATCCCCCCGTCGTCAAGCATCCGAAATGGTCCGAACATCCGATCGATCGATTTCTCCTTGCCAAACTGGAAGAGGAGGGCCTGCAGCCGGCGGCGCGAGCCGACAAACGCACGCTCCTGCGTCGCGCAACGTTCGCTCTCACCGGCCTGCCGCCGACGCCGGACGAGGTCCAGGCCTTTCTTGCTGACGAATCGCCCAAGGCGTTTGAGGCGGTCGTCGACCGCTTGCTGAATTCACCTCGATTCGGAGAGCGTTGGGCGCGGCACTGGATGGACCTGGTGAGGTACTGCGAATCGCACGGCAGCCAGGGAGATCCTGAACTGCCAAACGCATATCGTTATCGCGACTATTTGATTCGGGCCTTCAACGCCGATGTGCCCTACGATCGGTTTGTGCGAGAACATCTGGCGGGCGATTTGCTCACGAAGCCTCGCTGGAATGAGGCGGAAAACTTCAATGAGTCCGCGATCGGTCCGGCTCACCTGCGGATGGTCGAACTGGGGTTCGTTCCTGTCGATGCGCTCGACGATCAAGTCAAGGTGGTCGACAACCAGATCGATGTTTACTCGAAGGCGTTTCTTGGACTGACGGCCTCGTGTGCCCGATGTCACGACCACAAATTCGACGCGATCAGCCAACAGGATTTTTACGCGCTGTATGGAATTTTTGTGAGCAGTCGACCAGGACAAGTACTGATCGATTCGCCCGAGTTGCTCCACAAAAACCAAGCCGAACTGCTGCAACTCAAACGAAGAATTCGCGACGAGTTGGCAACAGCATGGCTCGAGTCCGCGGCAGCGCTCGCGAATCGACTCCGCGACCACTCACGACGCGAAGCGCAGATCGTTGATCTGACGGCCCGCTTGACGCGACTGCGTGAGCGCATCGCCGTGATCGAAGACGCGGCGCGTGCAGTCGTCCTGAAAAAACGCGGTCAGGAGGGGAACGGATCGCTGCCAACTCCGGATGCGCGCTGGAGCTTCGACGGCGACGCGCGCGATCGGGTGGGACAGCATCATGGGGAGCTTCTCAGCGGTGCGGCAATTCGCAACGGTCGCCTAGTCCTGGATGGTGTCGGTGCCAACATGCGGACGGTGCCGCTTAACCGCGACATTCACGATAAGACGCTGGAAGCCTGGGTCACGCTGGCCAACCTCGATCAGCGCGGGGGTGGCGTCATCGGACTGGACACACCCGAGGGACGCTTTTTCGATTCGATTGTTTTCGGTGAGCTGAACCCTCGGCATTGGATGGCGGGAAGCGACTTTTTTAATCGCTCCCAGGATCCGGGCGGCGAAGCGGAAGCGGCAAAGCCTGACGAACTTGTTCATGTGGCGGTCGTCTACGCAAAAGACCATTCGATCACGGTATACCGTAACGGCCAGCGATACGGCGCGACCTACCAGAAGGGAACGATCCGTCCATTCTTGAAGGGCCAGTCGCGGTTCCTGTTCGGTCAGCGACTTTCGGATATCAACCCGCCATTCGCGGGTGAAGTGGACGAAGCCCGCGTTTACTTTCGTGCGCTCGCTGCCGACGAGGTGGCTCAGTCTTTTCGAGCGGGACCTTCGGGCGTCACTGAAGCCGAACTGGCCGAAGTACTGACTTCGGAACAGCGGGAACAACTCGCCTCGCTCACCGCCGAGGAGAATCGCCTGCAACAAGCGTTGTCGGCATCGCAGTCGGCCCAGGTCGACTCCTGGAGCGCGGCACTGGCAGACGCCCGCAGCAATAACACGAATCCCCTGCATCTCTGGCATCAATTCACCGCCGACGGTACGGGTCCGACGGCCGAAGTCGCGCGCGAGCGATGGCAGAAGCTCGCCGACTTCTGGCGTAGGGAAATGCAGACGCGGCGCGAATTCAATCAGTCGCAGTTTGCGACGCTGTGGGACTTGCGTGGCGAGCAACAACGTGAATGGTTTCCGTCAGGCACGGGTTTTCATCCGCCTCGTTCGGGTACGCCCGAAGAGAACCTCAACGCGGATCGAGCGGCGAACAACGGCGAGTTCACCATCGAAGTCGAAGGCGACAGAGTGCTGCGCGGCATTCATCCGACTGCTATCCTCACGCACGGACTCAGCAATCGAAATACGGGCGTGCTCTTGTCACCGCGGTTTCGAATTGAGACCGATAGTGTCAGCGTGCGGGCGATGGGACAGAACAGCATGGTCCGCCTGGTGATCGAAAACTATCCGATTGGAAACGGCGGCATCTATCCGGCAGCACGGCTCAGCCGCGATGAACTCGGCTGGCTGCGGCTTGATACAGCGTATCGCAAGGGATCGTATGCCCACTTTGAATTCAGCACGGACCCTGCGGAGAGGGCATTTTTCGGGGTCGCCCAAGTCGTGGCAAGCAATCATGTGGACACACCACGAGAGATGTCCGTCCCGATCATGGGGCTATTCCAAGGCGATCCGCCGGCATCTTCCGATGATTTGGCTTTGCGTTATGCCGACCGATTGCAATCCGCGGTGCGGGCATGGCAATCGCAATCGTTAAGCGATGAAGATACAGCTTTGCTCGACTTCTTCGTTCGTCGCGATTTGCTACCGACGACACTCGGGACGCTCCCGCAATTGCGCGAGTTGATTGACCGCTATCGGCAGCTTGAGCGTGAAATACCGGTGCCGCGACGTGCTCCCGGTGTGTTGGAGGCCGCGGCGTTTGATCAGCCGCTCTTCGAGCGCGGCCAACTGAACCGCCCCAGCCAGCCGATTCCACGCAGCGGCCTGTCGCTGCTGGAGGCTCGTCCGTTCGTAACCAAGCAAAGTGGCCGCTTACAACTGGCCGAACAAACCGCGTCGGCACAAAACCCGTTGACCGCGCGCGTGATGGTGAATCGGCTATGGCATCATCTCTTTGGAAGGGGGATCGTCGGTACCGTCGACAACTTTGGCCGGCTGGGAGACCAACCGACCCATCCCGAACTACTCGATTACCTCGCATTACGATTCGCACACGACGAACAATGGTCGATCAAAAAGATGCTGCGGCTGATGATGATGTCGCAAGCCTGGCAACAGTCCTCGATCGCTTCCGAATCTGCGAAAGAACGTGACGGAAATAATGCCTGGCTGTCGCACATGCCGGTACGGCGATTGGAGGCCGAAGCGATTCGCGATGCGATCCTGGCGACGTCGGGACAACTAAATCCCACCATGTTCGGACCGGGCGTGAACGTTTACTTCGTCAATAAGACAGAAGGAGGCGGACCCAAAGGGCCACTCGACGGTGATCGTCGACGAAGTGTCTATCAGCGGATTCGGCGCAACGCATTCAACCCATTTTTGGAAGTGTTTGATGCTCCCAAGCCGTCGACCACGCGAGGCCGGCGCGACGTGACCAACGTACCTGCTCAAGCACTGACCATGCTCAACGATCCGTTCGTGATTGACCAATCGGCAAAGTGGGCAGCGTCTCTGATTGCCGACGGGGCGACGCCTGAGCAGCGAATACGGCGGATGTTCGCCGTGGCACTCAGTCGGGAACCGGACAGCGATGAGCTTCGAGCTTCGCTGGACTACCTGACCGAACTTGCCAACGAACATGGCGTCGCAGGGACCAACGTCTCCGGCCATGTTGCGGTATGGCAGGACTTCGCGCAATCGATTTTTTGTCTCAAGGAATTCCTCTATGTCCGTTGAGAAGTCCTACGAATCAAGAATGATCACGCGCCGCAAAATGCTGGCCCGCAGTTCGATCGGATTTGGACTGACGGCGCTGACCGGCCTGATGGCGAAGCAGCAGCCAGCCGCTGTTGCTGCGGATTCTCCTCGAGCGATTCACCCCAGCCGCACGCGCCCCGCTCGCGTAAAGAGCGTCATCTTCTGCTTCATGTCGGGAGGGGTCTCGGCCGTCGATACGTTCGATCCCAAACCGCGACTGAAACTCGATCATGGCAAACCGATGCCGGTGCCCGTGAGGCCGACCATGTTTAATGCCAACGGCAACATCATGGCCAGTCCATGGGAGTTTAAGAACTATGGCGAGTCCGGATTGCCTGTCAGCGATCTCTTTCCCCACATCGCCGGGTGTGCAGACGATTTGGCGGTCGTGCGATCGATGACCAGCATTGCGAACGAACATGCACAAGGCAATTACTTCATCCATACCGGCTTTTCGCTGGCGGGGTATCCAAGTGCCGGAGCGTGGGTGAATTACGGGCTGGGAAGCGAGAACGAAAACCTGCCGGGCTACGTGGTGCTGGCGAGCGGCGGATCGCCGCTGGGCGGGATCGGCATTTATGGCAGCGGCTTTTTGCCGGCCGTTCACCAGGCGTCTTTGGTCGATCCGAGTCAGCCCGAACCGCTGACGAATATCAACGCGCGAGAACCGGCACCTCGGCAGCGCAAGCGTCTGCGATTCGTCGAGCAAGTAGATCGTCGACAACTCGCTCAGTTCGGCCACAACGAGCAGGTCGAGTCCGCGATTCGGAATTACGAAACGGCTTTCCGCATGCAGACGGCCGTCCCTTCGCTGGTTGACCTCGCCGATGAAACCGAATCGACCCGGCGACTCTATGGCATGGACTCGCCCGTGAAAGAAACCGCCGCGTACGGACAGCAATGCCTGCTGGCTCGACGACTGGTCGAGCGTGGCGTGCGATTCGTGGAGCTCACGTGCCTGCCTCGTCCTGCCGACCCCGGTCAGATCGGGAACCCGTGGGATCAACACGGTGGCTTGAAGACGGGGCACGCCGAGATGGCTCAGCAGGTCGATCAGCCGATTGCCGGGCTGATTCGCGACTTGAAACAGCGGGGCCTCTTCGACGAGACGCTAATTGTGTGGGCCGGCGAATTCGGACGCACACCCTTTGCGCAAGGCAGCGACGGCCGTGATCACAATCCGTTCGGCTTCAGCGTCTGGCTTGCCGGCGGCGGCATCAAGGGAGGCAGCACGTATGGTGCAACCGATGAACTCGGCTACCACGCCGTCGAAAACGTCTCCACCGTGTACGATCTCTGGGCCACGGTGCTCCATCTCCTGGGCGTCGATCACGAGGCGTTGACGTACCGCTTCGGCGGCCGCGATTTTCGTTTGACCGATGTGCATGGTAAGGTCATCCGCCCGATTCTCGCGTGAACGGGCCGGTCCTCTCGTATTCTTCGATCGTTATTCGACGCGAGGCAACCGCCTGACGAATTGGGGAACCGCACAGGCACCCAAGGCAAGACCTTTGCGCGCGGGATGACAAAGCCATTGCGCGCGGGCCATGATCCGGCTGTGCGAAACGGCGCGTTGCGAAAACGTCGCGCATACCACACGGAAACCTGCATGCACGGTTTTCGTGACGTTTTCGTCAATTACACAGAAAACGGCCCCTGCCCGTCTGTTTGCGGTTATCCGGTACGTCAATTGCCATCGAACTGAGTTGGCCTC
>JBJOLO010000150.1:0-3559 GCA_046045565.1 Planctomycetota bacterium
AGACGATGGAGAATTTCAACGTCGTCGCACGCTGGCAGGAGCGCCCCCTTGCGACGCCGGACGAGATCCGAGCCATCGAACAACAAAAGGAGCGGATTGCCGCTCAACAAAAAGACGTCAACGATCTGATTACACGATCAAACGAACAACTCGTTGTCGAAGCACGCCGTCACGTGCGAGCCTACGTGCTTGCCGGCGTTCGCCAATTGTGGCTCGACCAGATCAGCCGTTCCATCGGTGCTGCAAAGGAAAAGAACGCTGACTCCACGTTGCCCGCAAACACGCAAATCATCGAGGCGGAAACCTACGCTCGCGGAAACGCAATCAAGTTGACCACGGGATACGGCGAAGGGATCGGGGTGATCCTGAGCAACGGGAATGGCAGCTGGTCAGCGGAGTTCGACGTGACGGTCCCGACTGCTGGCCGGTATCAGCTGGAAACGCGTTACGCGGCTGCAGCCAGCCGACCGGTAGAGATTTCACTGAACGGCAAAGTTGTGAAAGCTGACGGCTTGAGAAATGTCACCGGCTCATGGAACCCCGACACGCAGAAATGGCATGTCGAAGGTGTGTTCGACTTGCAGGCGGGCGCGAATGTGATTCGCCTTTATCGTGTTGAACCGTTCCCGCACATCGACAAATTGCTCGTCGCGCCAGCCGCCCTGCCTGAAGAACTAGCGAAGGCCCTCGATGCTCCGCCAGCGGATGCAAGCCCATCTGCCGTTGAACTCAAGCCAGCCTTTGTTAGCCAATGGCGCACCTACCTTGAGCGAGCAGCCCAGGACGCCAATTCGCCGCTTTCAAATTGGCAGGCAACCGTTCGCGATCTCCAGCGACCCGATTTTCAGCCCACGGCGGAAACCGTGCGATCGCTGGTCAGTCTCACAAGCGAAACTGCCGACAAGTTTCAGGCAGCCGAGTCCGCATGGCGCACGCTCCGTGAATCCGATGCAGGCAAGGCGGCAACACAGTTGCCCGACGCAGTTCTGGAATCGCTTCGCAAGATCTTGTACGAATCGAGTGAGACGTTCCCTTTCGCCGTACCGAAGAACGCCGAAGAGTATTACTCGACGGATGTCAAAGTCACGCTTCAACACGGACGCGAGACGCTCAAGCAATTACAGGACGCGATGCCGAAACTTCCCGAGGCGATGGCTGTGTCCGAAGGTAAGATCGAGGACGTTCCGATCCACCTGCGTGGCAATCACACCTCGCTGGGAAAAGAAAAGATCTCGCGACGCTTTCCGCAGATTCTCTCCCGCGAGCAGCAATCGGCTTTACCGGCTGATCGAAGTGGTCGTCTGGAGTTCGCCCATTGGCTGACGCAGCCTCAGCACCCGCTGACCGGTCGCGTCATCGTAAATCGCGTATGGCAGTGGCACTTCGGCGAGGGACTCGTACGATCGTCCGACAATTTCGGACTACTTGGCGAACGACCGACTCATCCGGAGTTGCTCGACGCGCTGGCACTGAAACTCGCGGACGGCGGATGGTCGCTCAAGCGACTTCACCGCAGCCTGCTGCTGTCCTCGACCTATCGCATGTCGACCACGTACAACGACGCCGCCTTTCAAGCGGACCCCGACAATCGTTTGTGGTGGCGCTATCCGCGACGCAGATTGGAGGCCGAATCGATCCGCGATGCGATCCTGGCTGTCGGCGGCGATCTCGATTTGAAAATGGGCGGCTCGCTGCTGCCGACGCCAAACCGGCAGTATGTGACGAGCACCGCCAACGTTAACCCCGCGATCTACGAATCGGCAAGACGGACGCTCTACCTGCCAGTGGTTCGAAGCGCGCTCTACGAGGTATTGCAGGCATTCGATTTCGCCGAACCGAGTGTAATGAGCGGCAAGCGCGATTCGACGACCGTTGCGCCGCAGGCATTGTTTATGATGAACAGCTCGATCGTTGCGCAGCAGTCGCGGCGGCTCGCCGAAGAACTCTTGCGTCGAACCGACCTCGACGACGCAAACAGGGTTCGCATTGCACACATCCGGGCTTACGGTCGTGAGCCGAATGACGAGGAATCCAAGCGGTCGCTTGTTTTCATCACTCGCTACATTGAGATGGCTACAAAGCAGGCCAACGGTGCATCGAATGCCGATGCCATTCGATCCCAAGCTTGGCAGGGACTATGCCGCGCAATCATGGCGGCCAATGAATTCGTGTATATCGACTAGGAGCAGAGAGATGGCAGCCAGCGACAAGCCTGCGAGCAACAAAGCATTGCGTCGATTCTGCTGCAACCAGTTCACCGCGGTGCATTCGCGGCGGGAGATGCTCCGATTTTCCGCCAGCGGATTCGGGATGCTGGCGTTGGCCAACCTGCTGCAAGCCGAGTCGAAAACTGCAGGGGCGGACCCATCCTCCGACCGGGACAGTCCCCTTGCGGCTCGCCCACCGATGTTTCCGGCGCGTGCGAAACAAGTGATCTTTCTATTCATGCATGGCGGCCCGTCGCAAGTCGACACGTTTGACTATAAACCGTTGCTTGAGCGAGACCATGGCAAGCCGCTGCCGTTCAACAAACCTCGTGTCTTCTCGTCGGCTACGGGAAACTTGCTGAAGTCGCCTTGGAAGTTCCAGCAATACGGCCAGAGCGGTGCGTGGGTCAGCGATTTATTCCCGCACGTGGCCAAGCATGTCGATGACCTGTGCATCATCAATTCGATGTGGGGTTCGAATTCGCGACACGGCGGTGCGTTGCTCGAATTGCATACCGGCAGCGACACCTTCGTGCGGCCGAGCATGGGATCCTGGATTACCTATGGACTCGGCACCGAAAATCAGAATCTTCCGGGCTACATCACGATGTGCCCGACCCTGACGCACGGCGGCGTGAATGCCTATAGTTCGGCGTTTCTGCCGGCGGTCTACCACGGAACGCCGCTCGGCAACGCCAGTGTTCCATCCGACCAAGCGAAGATTCCGTTCATCGACCATGCCGACAAGCTTCCACGCGACATGCAGTCGATGGAGTTGGAATTGATTCAACAAATGAATCAGCAACATCTCTCGGGAAGCGGCCCCGATGCGGCTCTCGAGGGTCGCATCAATTCGTTTGAACTAGCCTTTCGCATGCAATCCGCCGCGCCGGAGTTGCAGAATATCAATGACGAGACGGCCGAGATGCAGCGCATGTACGGACTCGACAACCCGGCGACGCGCAACTTCGGACGACAATGCCTGATGGCACGTCGCTTCATCGAGCGTGGCGTTCGCTTCGTTCAATGCACGCACAGCTACAAATGGGATCAGCACGGCAACCTCAAGGCCGATCACAGCAAGAACGCGATGGAGGTCGACCAGCCGATCTCGGCTCTGCTGACCGACCTCAAACAACGAGGATTGCTGAAAGACACCTTGGTGCTTTGGGGCGGTGAGTTTGGCCGGACCCCTGTCGCACAGGGCGACGACGGTCGCGACCACAACCCGCAAGGCTACACCATGTGGTTGGCCGGCGGTGGCGTTAAACCGGGGATCCGCTACGGCGCCACGGATGACTATGGCTATTACGCGACTCAGGACAAAGTGCACCTGCACGACCTGCATGCCA
>JBJOLO010000124.1:0-3292 GCA_046045565.1 Planctomycetota bacterium
GGTCACTCCACTCAATGGCGACGACGCCGCGGTTTTACGCTCATCGAGATCCTGTTGGTATTGGCGATCCTGGGGGTTATCGCCGGTTTGGCTGTCCCTCGCTTGATCGCTCGACAGAAACATGCCAACGTCGATGCGACCCGACTCACGATCAAGGGCGTCGAACAGTCATTGAAACTTTACGCGATCGATCATCTGGGCGATTTACCGACAACCGATCTCGGGCTGAAAGTGCTGGTTGTGGCCCCCTCGCGTAACGATCCCAATTGGCGAGGCCCTTACCTGGATACGCTGCCCAAAGATGCCTGGGGCCGTCCGTTGAATTTTGCGTTACCCGGAAAGCTGAACCCCAAAGGCTATGACATCGTCTCTGCCGGCGCTGACGGTCAGTTTGGCACCGCGGACGATATCGCCAACGATGCCAGCACCGGCGTCAACTAATCGAAAGCCTGGATACCGGGTGGGCCATGTCGTCGGTTCGCACTGAACACATCCGTTACGGACGCCAACGGCCCCATCGTTTTTGGCATCGGGTCGCGCGCGGCCTTTCACTTTTTGAGGTCATCCTCGCCCTGGTGGTTTTCGCCTGTGGCATGGCCGGCCTGATGCACTGCATCGCCGTTGCCGAGCGGGCGGGTGTCAACGCTCAGTTTATGAACGCCGCGATCGTTCGCGCAAAAACAGTCCACAGCATGTTGGAAATGGAGGCCCGGAACACCCTGACGGCCACTGACAAGCCGCCCAGCAAGTCGGGTACCTTTGATGACGACCGGCAATGGAGTTGGCGAGTCGAGGAAACGCCTGCCGAAACTCTTGTCGCGGCCAAGCGCACAGTGACCGTCTTTCGACAAGGAACTGCCGGGACATCGTCGTTTTCCCTCTGTCGAATCGTGCCGGCCCGCCAGTCCTCCATCTCTCGGCCACAGTCCCAGTCGAGACGTCTGGCGAACCTTTCCCCGGGAACGATGCCTGCCGTGAGGGTTGCGCCATGACCGCTCCCTCGCGAAACGGGTTCACCTTGCTGGAGTCGATCGCTGCGGTGGCACTGTGCGCGGTGATCCTGGCAGCCGTTTATAAGTCGCTCGACATCGCCGCCCAGCAGCGGCGAACCGGTCGAGGCCAAGTGCAACTCGATGCGGAATTGATCGGACTGTTAAGGGTGATCGAAACCGCGGTGCGCGACGCGCAGCACGAAGCCATACCCCGAACTTTCGATTCTGCTTGGTCGCCTAAAACACGCGAACGTGACCCCGCAAGTGCCGTTCCACCCAACCGCCCATCTCTCAACATGATTGCATCCGCTCCGGAATCACGATCCTGGCTACTCGGCGGCAAACACAGTCTGCTGATCATCTCGCCCGAATCTCATCGGAACGACGACTCCGAACTCCGAGGATTCCGCACGGCCATGCTATTCTCAGGCGAGGGTGCGGGAGGGAATGAATTGCCGCCTCGCTGGCAACAAGCGGCTCGCGATCCCGTCGCATCCAGCGACGCTCGCTCCCACCTCATGCTCAGGAATCTGCGTGCAACGCCAATCCATGATCCTCGCGATGTGACTCCTCAGGCCTCGCTGCCCCCGGATCCCTCTGTTTGGGCAATCGCGAAACGCGTTCCGCTGAGCAAGCAGATCTCGGGACTTCGCTTCCGTTATTCCGACGGTGAAACCTGGCACGATGTATGGCCGACCAATTCGCCATTCCCTCTGCATAGTCTGGAAGTCACCCTGACCGGTCGTAACGGGGGCATCGAACGCACTCACCGTCTTCTGATCGCTTGCGAATCGTCAGGAGCGCAGCCGTGATGCGGTCGTTTTTCTCACAGCCTTGTCACGCCGCCGGTTCCGCGAAAAAGGATCGACGGGCCTTTCTGCTCCCGCTGGTGCTCGCGGTCCTCGCCTGTGTCATTCCGATCGCCTATCACTTTTTGGGCGAGATGATGAGCGGCATCCAGCGGGCGTCTGTCGAGGCGGATACAGCCCGAGCATCGGACGCCGCACTATCCGGCATCCGACTGAGCATGATATGGCTGCAATCACGAGATGCTTCCCGCCGCATGCCTCGCGAACTCCGCGACCCACTCCCCGGCCAAGTCCCGTTGCCGACTGCGGACGACGAAAGCGTCCAGGTACGACTGCTTGCTCCCGCCTGGTCTCCAACGCCATACGGATTAGAGAACGAATCGGCGAAACTCTCCATCAATTCCCTGCCGCTGGTCAAGGAGTCGCAACGCCAATCCAGAGAGATCTTGATGCATCTGCCTGGAATGACGCCGCAGACCGCAGACGCGATCCTTGATTGGATCGACAGCGACGAAGAGCCTCGTGAATTCGGAGCGGAACGTTCTTACTACACCGCCATGGGCCTGCATCCGCCCCGCAACCGCCGCCTGGCCTCACTCGACGATCTGCTCCAGGTTCGGGGAGTCACCCCGGAATTGCTGTACGGTAACGACCTGAACCGTGACGGATTACTCGACTCGAAAGAGTTCCCTGACTCCGAACGCGTCTATTTCGGCTGGTCCCAATTCCTGACCACCGATGCACGCGAAAGTAATCTACGGTCCGATGGTTCGGCAAAGATTTTTTTGAACGACGAACATGCCGAACAGATCTACGATTCGTTGCGACGAGTCTTGCCAGCGGAGCAGGCACTTTTTATCGCGGCCATGCGACGGTTTGGCCCGCATCAGGATCAGGGTGACATGAGTGGCGGGGAAACAGAGGAGGATCGCCGCGCCACTGCCGACTTGCGCGCCGCTCAACAATCCCGTGCTGCTACACCCAGCGCTTCCTCTGGCGATAACGGTAAAGAAAAACCCAACGCGAATACCAGCCGAGAAGGCGTTGACCTGGGAGGTAACGCCATCTTCCGCATTCGTTCGATCTGCGATCTCTGCGGCACGAAGGTGCGAATACAAAGAAACAATCAGGAGGCGATTCTTCGTAGCCCCTGGGCTGACGATGCGGCCGGGGCACGCGCAGCTTTTCAATTGCTTGAACCGCTGGTCACTTGTTTCGACGGTATAGCGGTCGAGGGCAGAATCGATCTGAACGAGGCAGCTTGGCCCATCCTGACCGCCATACCAGGACTCAACCTGAATCAGGCGCGTGCAATCGAATCGCGAGCGCGTGCCATGCTCGGCATGAATGCCAACTCGTACTCGGTAGAACGCGATCCCGTCTGGATCCTCGAGCAGGGACTGGTGGATTGGAAAACCTTTCGCAAAATCGCCCCCATGCTGACTGCCGGTGGTGATGTTTACACCATTCGCAGCCTTGGCTCCGCACGAA
>JBJOLO010000260.1:0-6659 GCA_046045565.1 Planctomycetota bacterium
TCGCCCAACCGGTCACCGCTTTGAAACAGCTTCCAGCCGACCTTTATGCCCTCAACGCCTTCGTAAGTAGCAACGGCGTCAAACGCTTTTTGCAGATCATCCTCGGGAGGAAAACGACGAACGAACCCGGTCGTACCGGGCGCGGCAAACGGCCCGAGCAACCACCAGCGATTCACGAAACCGAGATGCGTGATCGGATCGACTTCGCGTCCGACCGCTTTCAGCTTGTCGACTGCGTCGAGCACCTGATCGCTGTCGCGAGCGTGTTCGAATGCCACGTGATAGCGATTCGCGGCGGAATCGATGTTGCCGGATTGCTTTGCCTGATCACCCTGCTTCAGACGATTTTCGACCGCGTCGCGGCGGAATTCAGGATCATCAAGCCACGATTCCAACAATCGCGAACGCAGATCGTTATCGAGCCGCTCCAGCAGCGCCAGGGCCAATCGGCGCGGTCGGCCGGGGCGACGCGTATCCCGCAGATAGGCTTCCAGTGACTCCCGCGGCAGATCCAGGGCAGACTTGGCAAGCTCTCGAGCCGCGATCGCATCGAACGCGGTGCGATACCAATTCGCCGCCAACACGTTGGTCGTGTCCATCGCTTCCAGCAATCTCGGAAGCGCCTTCGCGTCGGCATGGGCGAGCACCTCGCGTGCCACTCGAGCCGCATCGGCACCCCGAGCGTTGGCACCCGCCTCGCCGATCACGCGAATCGCCGCTTCGAGTTCCGTTGCGACCTCTGCCGACTTGCCAGCAGCCGCCGCCTTGTTTGACGGTTGCGAGGAATGCCCGGATGCCTCAGGCACAACGGGCTCATCGCCACGTAACTGCGGTGCGAACAGCGACCCGCTCAACACGTACGCGACCAACCAACACCGACTGCACCCAATACTACGCAGCATACGATCTCCCGCGCGGAGTTTCGCCCGCTTTCTTTTCGTTGCCTGTTCGGCTCAATAACGCCGCATCCTAGCGGATGAATCGTGACGGCACAAACATCGACGATCATCGACTTACGAGGGTTCCCTTGCCATTTTTACGCACTACAATACGCACCACGAGGCCCACTCCACCCTCCTGAGACACACCATGCAACTGCTCGACTTTCTCGTCATCGGCCTCTACGGCTTTGGCATGCTGGCTGTCGGCCGGTATTACAAGAATCGGATGACGACAGCCGATGAGTACCTGCTGGGTGGGCGACAGATGAGTCCGTTCATGATCGGCCTGTCGCTGTTCGCCACGCTGACCAGCACGCTTTCGTACCTCGCTTATCCCGGCGAGATGATCCAGAACGGGCCGATGATCTTTGCGCAGCTCGCATCGTATCCCGTGATCATGTATCTCGTGGGATGGGTGCTGATCCCGAGAATCATGAAGCAGAACGTCACGAGCGGTTACGAACTGCTTGAAACGCGTCTCGGGGTGGAAGGCCGCATGATCGGCGCGATGATGTTCATGCTGTTGCGCACGGTGTGGATGGCAAGCATTTTGTACGCGACCACCAGCAAAGTCGTCGTACCGCTGCTGGGGCTCGATCCACGCTGGGCACCGGTGATTTCCGCCACGATGGGAATCGTGACGTTGATCTATTCTGCGGAAGGTGGCATTCGCGCGGTTGTCGTCACCGATGCGATGCAGTCGTTCATCATGTGTGCCGGCGCGGTGGTAACGATTGCGGTGATCACGGTGCAACTGGGCGGCGTTCGATCGTGGTGGCCCAATGATTGGCTACCGCACTGGCAATCGCCGGTCTTCTGGTTCAAAACCGATGTGCGTGTCACGTTCATGGGTGCGTTTCTGAACATGGCGGTCTGGATGACCTGCACCGCCGGCGCTGATCAGATGGCCATCCAACGCTACCTCTCGACGCGAGATGTTCCTTCGGCACGGCGATCGTTTGGAGTTCACCTGCTCACCGAACTGCTCATGTCGTTGCTTCTGGCAATCGTCGGTCTCGCGGTGCTGGGCTACTTCACGGTTCATCCGGAATTGCTATCCGAGGGTCGCACGCTGGAAGCCCAGGCAGATGAATTGCTGCCCAGGTTTGTTGTCGAGGTACTGCCAGCCGGACTATCGGGTCTCGTGATCGCTGCGATGTTATCCGCCGCGATGTCGAGTCTTTCTTCGGGGATGAATTCATCGAGCGCGGTGATCACCACTGACTTTATTTCACGTTTTCGTGACGAGCCGCTTTCCCATCACGAGGCGGTACGCATCGCCCGCTGGGCATCGGTCGCCATCGGGGCGGTCGCGGTGGTGTTGAGCATGGTCGTCGAACACCTCGTCGAGAATTTGCTTGGACTTTGCATGCGGGTGGTGAACCTGCTGACCGCGCCGCTGTTCACGCTGTTTTTCCTCGCGCTTTTCATACCCTGGGCGAAGCCTCGCGGCGCCATCGCCGCATCGATCGCCAGCGTGTCCATTGCCGTCTGGATCGCATTTTTCAAAGGTTTTGGATTAGAACTTTTGTGGACCGGCCCGGTCTCGCTTGTGGTCGGCGCAACCGTGGGGATGCTCGTCAGTCTCCCCAACACGCCTCACGCGCCGGCATCAAACAAACAAGAGACCGCCAGTTCGTGACACTGATGACTCAACGTGGGAGCAGTACGGCATGTCGCAGCGCGTGGTCTATTTCAATGGTCGGTATGTCCCTGAGCACGAGGCTCGCGTGTCGATCTTTGACTCGGCGCTGATGTATGGCGACATGGCTTTCGAAATGACGCGCACCTACCGGCAGCGTCCGTTCCGGTTGCGCGAGCATCTTGACCGGTTATACGGCTCGCTGCGACTGCTCGAAATCGACTGCGGCATGACGATCGACCAAATGGAGCAAGCGACGCTCGAGACCCTGGAGCGCAACCTCGGCACCGAGCCTGACGATGTCGATTGGCAGATCATGCACGACGTCTCGCGCGGTCCGCTCGATGTTTATCGTTCGGTCTTTCCCGACGGCATCCGTCCGACAGTATCGATCAATTGCTGGCCGCTGATCACACACATGGGCGGCTTTGCGCCGAAGTATACGACCGGCGTTCACATCGTGATTCCGTCTCAACTTACTCTGCCCGCATGGCTGGTCGATCCGAAGGCCAAAACGCGAAGTCGCCTGCATTACCAGATGGCCAACCTGCAAGCCGCGCGGATGGGCGAAGCACGCTGGCCGTGCCTGCTGGATCTCGACGGCTATCTCGCGGAAGGCCCCGGCTGGAATATTTTTCTGGTGCGAGACGGGGTGCTGTACACGCCGGAGCCTCGCAATATTCTGCTCGGCGTCAGTCGCGGCATGGCCCTGGAACTGGCCGCAGAACTCGGTATCCCTAGCCGCGAAACGAATCTCGGCCGCTACGAGGCCCTTCGCGCGGACGAGATCTTCTGCACCGCGACTACCTACGGCCTGGTGCACGCTGTCACATTCGAAGGTCAGCCCGTCGGTGACCAGAACCCCGGCCCCGTCTTTCAGCGATTGATGGAAGCATGGAAGCGCAAGGTAGGTGTCGACTTTGTGGCACAAGCTCGCGATTATGCGCAGCGATTGCCTCAATGGCTTCGCGAACAAACACCTGCAATGGTCGGTACCGGTAGCACGTGAGCAGGTGGTGGGCATACAGGTTTTTGCGAACGGTCTCTGCGACATACGATTTTGCCCTGCCACGCGATGCGTCAGCAGACCACACCACACCGCCTGCGAGAACGACAAAGCCCGGCGTGCTGAACGTTTCGCGATCAAGTACGCGTTTTTTTTCGATAGAGGAAATGGTTCATGAAATTGCGTGCGTTAGGTTCTAGCGGCCTGTTGGTATCGCCGGTGTGTCTGGGGACGATGACGTTCGGAACCCCCGTAGCAGAGCCCGAATCGATCGCGCTGGTACACGCTGCGATCGACATGGGAGTCAACTTCATTGATACCGCGAACGTTTACGAAGGCTATGCGCGCTACCTGGGCAGTTCGGGAGGCGTGGCGGAGGCGATCGTCGGCAAGGCGATTCGCGATCGACGCGACCGCGTGGTGCTGGCTACCAAGGTCGCGGCTCCGGTGGGTTCCGGCCCGCAGGATCGCGGACTATCGGCCGTGCATATTCTGCGAGAACTCGATCGCAGCCTCACCCGACTTCAGACCGATGTGATTGATCTCTACATCATCCACTGGCCCGACAAGCATGTGCCGCTGGACGTGACCTTGCGGGCCATGGAGACCGCAGTGCAACAGGGCAAGGTACGCTACTTCGGCGCGTCAAATCATTCCGCGTGGCAAATGTGCGAAATGCTGTGGCTGGCCGACCGTCACGGCTTGCCGCGCGTGGTCAGCTCGCAGATCCCCTACAGCATGCTGCGGCGCGAATTGCATAACGACCTTGCCTTCTGTGCCAAACACGGCGTCGGTGTCACGCCCTATCAGTCGCTGCAGTCGGGCCTGCTGACCGGAAAATACCGTCGTGGCCACGCTCCGCCCCGTGATTCGCGGGCCGCGGAAAAGCCCGAGTGGATCTGGAAGCAGGATGACACGTTGTTTGATCGACTGGAGCGCATCGACGAACTGGCAACGGCATCGGGCCTGACCATGACCGCCCTGTGCCTCGCTGCAACCCTGATGCAGCCGGCGATGAGTTCGCTGATTGTGGGCGTCAAGCGAATCGAACAACTGCGCGAAGCGGTCGACGCGATGGAAGTGCATGTAGACGCCGAGCAATTGGCAAAACTGGACGAAATATGCCCCCTTCCTTGGCGTCAACCCGATCCGATCCGCGGCTAGCCAATCACCGTATCATGGCCCGTCGGAAATCGGCTGTGGTCGGGCGTCCAGGCGGCTCTTTTCTGGCGAAATCCTGATGGTATAACAGTGCGAGGCGAATTCGCGATTCCCTGCGATTGGACTCGGGATTACGCCTTGATACGAAGCCGGGACTACCGGCTTTCCCTGCCGACATTGTGGTTTCATTCCTCCCCAACATAGTGCGTACCCGCCGACGGCGGCATCACGACTCACGTATTTCAACCGGTCGTCAGGCATGCCCTGACTATTCGTAAGGAAAGCATTCCATGAGCCGAATTCTGGCGTTCGTTTGTATTGCGATCGGGATATTCGTTCCGTCGACATCCTCACTACGAGCCCAACCGTTGGAGTTGAAGCAAGGCGACCATATTTGCATTATCGGCAACGCCTTGGGTGAGCGGATGCAGCATTACGGTAACCTCGAGACGCTCATTCATGCAGCCTACCCTAAGCACGAGTTGGTGTTCCGCAACCTTGCCTATAGCGGTGACGAAATCAACGGTTGGACCGACGCCAACAAGCGACTGCGATCGATGTCGTTTGGTTCGCAAGACGAATGGCTGGCCGGCAACGCACCCGTTCCGCAACCGAACAAGCTTTCCAAGCGAGATGAGGGCAAAGTCCGCCAGAATCGCTTTGAGCTCACCAACACCAAGGCCGACGTGATTTTCGCGATGTTCGGCTACAACGAGTCGTACGAAGGCGACGCAGGACTGGCCAAGTTCAAGGAAGACGCCACGGCGTTCGTGAAACATACACTGGAACAAAAGTACAACGGCAAGTCGGCGCCACGATTGGTGCTCTTTTCGCCCCTTCCCCAGGAATCGATCGACAATCCGAACCTGCCCGGCGCCCAAGCGATTGCCGCGACGAATGCCCGACTGAAGAAGTACAGCGATGCCCTAGCCGAGGTCGCGAAAGCCAACGGCGTGCACTTTGTCGATCTTTATTCGCCCCTGATGCTAGGCGCTTTCGCCAAGCCTGCCGAGAAGCCCTACACGAACAACGGCATTCACTTGAACGAACGCGGCGACCTCTTGGTGGCAACAGTCGCGTTCCAAGGCCTGTTCGGAACCGCTCCCGCACAGGACTCCGCGACTTTGCAAAAGCTACGCAAGGCGGTGAACGAGAAGAACTGGTATTGGTACAACCGCTACCGCGTCACGGATGGATACTCCACCTACGGCGACCGAGCCTTCTTGAAATTTGCGGAAGGGTCGGCGGGCTACGGCGAGGGGTTGTCGAACTACTCCGTCGCTCAACGGGAACTCGAGGTGATCGACCTCATGACCTCCAATCGCGACCGTGGCGTGTGGGCTGCGGCGCAAGGCAGCGAGTTGGCCATCAAGGACGACAACTTACCGGAGTTCATCCCCGTCATCTCGAACGCGCCCGGCCCGCTCCCCGGCGGCAAACACGAATTCCTTGCCGGTGCCGAGTCGCTTTCCAAAATGACCGTGCACAAGAACATGAAGGTCGAACTGTTTGCCGACGAAAGCATGTTCCCCGAACTCGTCAATCCCGTGCAGATGGCCTTCGACACCAAAGGCCGACTGTGGGTCGCCGTTTGGCCGACCTATCCGCACTGGAAGCCGACCGAACCGATGAACGACAAGCTTTTGATTTTTGAGGACACCAACGGCGACGGTCGAGCCGACGTTTGCAAGACGTTCGCCGCTGACATTCACAACCCGACCGGATTCGAATTCTGGAACAACGGGGTGATCGTCGCCCAAGGCCCCGACATTCTGTTCCTGAAAGACACGGACGGCGACGACAAGTACGACGTGAAAGAGCGAATCGTGCACGGGCTCGATACGGCTGACACGCATCACACTGCGAACAGCTTTGTACTCGATCCGGGAGGAGCGCTCTATTTCCAGGA